>NZ_JBISWL010000076.1:0-57347 GCF_044462265.1 Kocuria rhizosphaerae | reverse complement strand
GCGCCACCCGGACGTGCTGGGTGGCGCTCTTGCGCAATCTCGGGGCGGGGCCCGCGGTGCGGGGCCCGCGGTGGGGGGCTACTTCACGTCGGAGGGGTGCTTCGCCAGCGGCACCACGTCGCAGTCCATGTACGGGAACAGCGGCAGGTTCTGCAGGATGTCGTGCAGCTCGTCGTGGGAGTCGACGTCGAAGACCGAGTAGTTGGCGTACTCGCCCACGACGCGCCAGATCTCCGGCCACTTCCCGGAACGCTGCAGCTCCTGGGAGTAGGCCTTCTCGGTGGCCTTGATCTCCGCGGCCTCCTCCGCCGGCATGTCGACGGGCAGGTGGATGTCCATGCGGACCAGGTACTTCATGTGGATGTCCTTCCGTTGGGGTGAGGTCCGGACGCGTCCCGGACCGGGGCTGTGCGGGCTGGGGTCAGAGGCCGACGGACACCGACGCCGGGCGGTCGGTGCGGTAGTGGTTGAGCTTGTCCTCGTCCACCGCGGTGCCCGCGCCGGGGACCTGCGGGGCGCGGATCCGTCCGTCGGCGATCACGATCGGGGTGGCGAGCAGGTCGTCGGACATGTCCAGGAAGTTGGACAGCTCCCCGGCCCGCTTGGAGGTGTGGGCGAGGGCCGAGCCGAGGACCACGGAGGCGATCGTGCCGACCTGGGTGTCGATCTGGTTGCCGACATAGACGTCCACGCCCATGCCCTCGGCCATCCCGACGATCTTGGCGGCCTCGGTGAACCCGGAGCGGGCGGTCTTCACGGCCAGCAGGTTCGCCCCGCCGGTGAGGATCTCCTTGGCCGCCTCCCCCAGGTTCGGGGCGGACTCGTCGGCGGCGATCGGGATCGGGGAACGCTCCACGAGCCGGCGCCGGCCGAGGACCTCGCGGGCGTCGTCGGGCTCCTCGAGGAACTGCAGGCCCAGGTCGGCGGTGCGGCGCAGCACCTCGGCGGCCTCGTTGGCCGACCAGCCGCGGTTGGCGTCCATGTAGAGCTCGGCGTCCTCGCCCAGTCCCTCGCGCAGCACCCGTGCCGCCTCGACGTCGAGGCCGATCGGGTGCCGGCCGGTCTTGAGCTTGAACGTCGTGATCCCGTAGGTCTCCCGGAACTCCAGGGCCAGGTCCAGCAGCTCCTGGGCCGGCTTGAAGCCGAGCATGTGGGAGACCCGCATCGAGTCCGTGAACCCGCCCAGCAGCTTGGTCACCGGCTGGCCGAGGGCCTGGCCGATGACGTCCCACAGGGCGATGTCCACCGCGCCCTTGGCGGTCTGGTTGTGGATGGTGCGGGCCATCACCGTCTGGGCCTTCTCACGGTCCAGGACGTCCAGGCCCACCAGCTGGGGGGCGAAGACGTCCTCGACCACGGCCACGATGGACTTCTGGGTCTCCCCGTAGGTGTAGGGCCGCGGCGGGGCGTCGGCCGTGCCGACGATCCCGTCCTCGGTCGTGACGCGCACGAGCACGTGGTCCGCCTCGTGGACGGCCCCGGAGGCGAAGTGCAGCGGGTGGACATAGGGGATCGAGTACGGGACGGCCTCGATCGACGCGATCTTCATGGGTAGAAGGGACCTTTCGGGAACGGGCGGAACGGAACGGCTGGTCAGCGGCCGGGGTCGGCCTGGACGTCGACGACGAGGTCGATGAAGTGGTGGAGCAGGGCGGAGCGGTCCTCGCGCCGCCACGCCACGGCGAGCTCGACGTACGGGGTGTACTCGATGTCGCGGTACACGACCCCCTCGAGCTGGAACGTGCGCACGCCGGCGGGCACGACGGCCACGCCGCCGCCGGCGGCCACGAAGGACAGCAGGGTGGAGGTCTCCCCCGCCACCTGGGCGATGCGGGGCTGGAAGCCCGCCTGCCGGCACATGTCGGCGGCCGTGCGGTAGAGCACGGAGTCCGGCGGATAGGTGATGAACTCCTGGTCCTGGAGCTCGTGCACGGCCACGGGGCGGTCCACGGCGAGGGGGCTGAAGGACGGCAGCGCGACCACGAGCGGCTCGCGGGCCACGATCCGGTACTCGATCTCCGGGGAGGCCACGGGCGGGCGCAGCAGGGCCGCGTCGAGCGTGTGGTCCCGCAGCCCCTGCTCCATGGCGGGCGTCAGCATCTCCCCTTGCAGGGCCAACGACAGGCCGGGCATGACCTCCTTGGCCCGGCGGACCACACGGGGCATGACGCCGTAGGTCGCGGAGCCGGAGAAGCCCACCCGGAGGACGCCCGTGGCGCCCTGGCCCACCTGGTACACGTCCGCCTTGAGGGCCTCGATCTCGTTGATGATCCGCCGGCCGCGGTCCAGCAGCACCTGGCCGGCGGCCGTGAGGTCGACCCGGCGGGTGGTGCGGTCCAGGAGCCGCACCCCGAGGTTGTCCTCGAGCTGGCGGATCTGCTGCGACAGCGGCGGCTGCGCCATGTGCAGGCGCTTGGCGGCCCGGCCAAAGTGACGCTCCTCGGCGACGGCGATGAAGTAGTTGAGCTGCCGGATCTCCATGGTGGCCAGTCACCCTTCCGTTCGGTCCGGCAGCGGCCGCCGTCGGCCCCTCCGTGGATCGACCTCTCGCCGATTGATCTACACAATAACCCGAATACGTCCTATTAGGACAGTTGTGTGACAAGGTTTCGTGCCGCTTGCCGGTGCCGGGAGTTCGGACGCCCCGTGACCGGCACCGGCCGGCGTGGTCCAATGGGGCCATGCGCACCGACATCGGCGCCGACCGGCACGGGTCCTTCGTGCGGGCGGTCAAGTCCCTCGTGGTTCCGCGACCGATCGCCTGGGTCAGCTCGGTCTCCGCCGCAGGGGTCCACAACCTGGCCCCGCACTCGTTCTTCACGGTGGCGTCCGGCTCGCCCACCATCGTCCAGTTCGTCTCCGTCGGGGAGAAGGACAGCCTGCGCAACATCCGGCACTCCCGGGAGTTCGTGGTCAACCTGGCCGCGGCCGGGCTGTTCGAGCGGATCAACGCCACGGGCACGGACTATCCGCCCGGGATCAGCGAGTTCGACGCCGCCGGGCTCACCCGTGAGCCCTCGCTCACCGTGGCCGCCCCTCGGGTGGCGGAGTCCCCCGCGGCCATCGAGTGCCGGCTGCACGGCGAGCCGCTGCCGATCGGGGACAGCTTCCTGGTCTTCGGCGAGGTGACCCACGTCGTCGTGGACGAGGACGCCATGGACGAGCGCGGCCCGGTCGTGCGGTCCCTGGACCCGATCGCCCGGCTCGGCCGGAACGAGTGGGGCGAACTGGGCCGGATCCGCTCGATCCGGCGTGTCCCCTACCGGGAGACGGCGCCGGAGGCGGACCTGCCCTGAGCGGAGGTCCCCGGCGCTCCGTGCCCGCCGGGTGCGCCCGTAGACTTCGATGACATGACGCCTTCCTCGACGCCCGGCTCGCCCTCCCACGACGACCCGATGCCCTGGTCGGACGACGATCGGCACGGCGCCGACGACGCCACCCGGCCGATGCCGCCGGTCAGCCGCTTCCCCGAGGGCCCGCCCCCCGCGGACACCGCCGCCGGGCCCCGCGAGCGCCGCGACCCGAGCGCACCCGGCCCCGAGAGGACCCTCGACGACTCCGCGGACTGGTCCTGGTACGACGACGACGACCAGCACACCCGCCCCATGCCGTCGGTGACCGCCCAGCGTCCGGTCCACGACGAGCCGGCGTCCTACGCTCCGGGCGGCGGGCACGGGGCGGCGCCCGGCTCCGCCCCCGCGGCGGGCTACCCCACGGCGGGCTACCCCACGGCGCCGGGCCACGGGACGGCGCCGGCCTACGGGACGGCCGGCCACCGGGAGACCGATCCCGCGGCGCGGCTCGCCCGCCGGCGCGAGGAGTTCGGCGGCCTGCAGCTCGTCCCCGGCTTCTACGGCTGGCTCAGCGCGCTGGCGCTGACCTGGCTGCTGCTCGCGCTGGCCGGACTCGTCGCCTCGGCCATGGGCGCCGGGCTGCCCGAGGCGATCGGCGACATCGTCGACGACCTCGCGTCGGGGACGGCGGCCGCGTGGTCGGCGGTGGCCGTCCTGGGCGTGGTCGAGTTCCTGGCGTTCCTGGGCGGCGGCTACACCGCCGGCCGGATGGCACGCTTCTCGGGGGCCGGGCAGGGCGTCTCCGTGTGGTTGTGGTCCCTGTTCGGCCGCTCGGTGGCGACGGTCGCCGGTCTCGTGTGGGCGGACACCGTCGGGCTCTCACCCGTGGGCATCTCGGCCCAGGCGCTCATCGGCGAGCAGCTGGCGCCGGGGCTGCTCGCCGTGGCCGCGGTCCTGGCCGTCGACCTCCTCGGAGCGGTCCTCGGCGGCCTCTGGGGCCTGCGGTACCACCGTCGGGTGGACCGCTGGGACGACACGGAGAGGTAACGTTGCCCCCGGGACTGTGTCGGATTAGCATCCGGCGGCCCGACCGGCGACAATCGGAGCACCTCGGTGTGTTCCGTCACCCCCACGCAGAGACCTGCGGGCCGGCCCACCGAGCAGCACTCGGAGGAAACGCCCATGCCGTCCACCCTTGTCGCCGTCGTCGATGACCACGAGGTCGTCCGGGAGGGCGTCCGCCTCGTCTCCATGACCTCGCAGGCGGACGTCAAGCTCGTGGGCGCGGCCCCGACCGTGCCCGCCCTGCTCGACCAGCTGGGGCGCGACCCGGAGAACCCCGCCCTCACCGCCCAGGGAGCGAAGCGGATCGAGTGCGAGGTCGTCCTGCTGGACCTGTCCCTCGACGACCGGTCCCGGCCCGCGACCAACGTGGAGCTGCTGCGCGCCGCCGGCATGAAGGTCCTCATCTTCAGCATCGGGGAGAACGCCGCCCTGATCCGCGAGGCGCTGCGCGCGGGCGCACTGGGTCTCGTGCGCAAGTCCGACCCGCTCGAGCACGCCATCGAGGAGGCCCGCAACATCGCCGACGGCAAGCCCGTGATCACCAAGGAGCTCGCCGCGGCCATCGACGGCGACGTCGAGTTCTCCCGGGCCAGCCTGTCCCCGCGCGAGCAGGAGACCCTGCGCCTCTACGCCTCCGGGTTCGCCCAGGTCCAGGTGGCCCGCCGCATGGGCATCAAGCAGAGCGCCGTGAAGACCAACATCGACCGGATCCGGGAGAAGTACGCCCGGGTGGGACGCCCCGCGCCCACGAAGATCGACCTGCGCATCCGCGCCATCGAGGACGGCCTCGTGGAGCCGACGGCGGACGTCACGACCGCGGAGAAGTACCTGTGAGCCCTGGCCCTGCCCGGTGAGGGCCCTCGCTCCGTGAGCCATCCCGCGCCCCGGCAGCAGCTGGCCTACCGGAAGGTCCCGGCACGGCGGCGGCGCACCGGCCCGCTGGTGCCCACGTCGCCGCAGGAGCTCGGCATGAACTCCTACCGGATCCACTGGCTGGCGAACATCTGCCACGGTCTCGTGGCCGTCGCCCTGTTCCTGGAGTCGCTCACGGTCCTCGAGGACCAGCTGCTCTCCTTCCGGCGGTGGCACCTGGTCTTCCTCGTGCTGCTGGTCCTCAACGGCTTCCTGCTGCTCTGGCAGATGGCCAACCGGCGGGTGCGCCTGGGGCCGGCCCTCGTGACCCCGGTGCTCGTGGTGCCCACTGTCCTCGCGCTCCCGCTGGCCTGGACGGAGGTCCCGCCGGCGCAGGACCCGTGGGTGGAGCCGTTCATCCTCCTCGCGGCGGCCGCCACCGTGATGGTGCTGAGCGTGGAGGTGGCCCTCGCCTACCTGGTCACGGTCACGGCCGTCTACGTCCTGGTCATGGTCCACACCGCGGCCGCCCCGAACGTGATGGACGTGGTCTTCGACGCCACGAGCCGGATCGCCTTCGGGGTGGTCCTCGTGGTGCTCATCAGCCTCGTCTACAAGGGGGGCCAGAACGCGGACCGGGTCTACGCGGAGGCGATCGCCCAGGAGCTGCGGCTGAACCGCACGCGCTCGCAGGCCGAGGAGCAGGAGCGGCTGGACCGCCTCATCCACGACAACGTCATGGCGGCACTGCTCGACGCGGGCCGCGCCCCGGGGCCCGTCCAGAGCCGCACCCGGGAACTGGCCCAGCGCGCCCTCGACGTCCTGGCCCTCGAGGAGCGCCGCGCCCGCGGCCAGGCCACCACGATGGTCCACGACCTCCTCGACGAGCTGCTCGACGCCCTGTCCCCGTGGCGCAACCGCGTGCGGTTCAACAGCATCACCCCCTACATCAGGCCCCCCGGCGAGCCCCGTCCCCTGATCCCCACGGAGACGGCGCAGGCGCTCGTGCAGGCCATCACCGAGGCGGTCTCCAACAGCGCCCGCCACTCGGGCACGGACGTGACCTTCGTGACGATGGACGGCGACCAGTGCCCGCCGACCCCCATCAATCCGGAGGGCTTCTTCCTGCGGTTCCAGGTCGTCGACCGGGGGCGTGGCTTCCAGCTCCGCGGCATCGACTCCCGCCGGCTGGGGGTCCGCGTGTCGATCGTGGGCAACGTGGAGCACGTGGGCGGTGCGGTGGAGATCGACGCGGCCCCCGGCCGGGGCACCCGCGTGACCATCCTGTGGCCCCGGGACGCCCAGCCGTGATCTCCCGCGTCCTCTTCCACCCGCTGACGCTCGTGGCGGCCGGGGTCTTCTTCCTGATCCCCATGGTGCTGGGCATCCTCCAGACTCCCGGCATGGACCGGCCCGACCTCATGACGGCCGCTCTCGTCACCTACCTCACGGCAGTGGCGCTCGTGGTCCATCCGTACGGCAGGCGACGGCTGCCGGAGCTGCCGACGGCGCTGGCCGTGCTGCTCATGCTCGTGTCGATCCAACGGTCCTACGACGCCCTGAACCCCCAGGCCGAGCTGTTCGGCGGGCAGTGGTTCACCCTGGGCTTCGACGGGTTCCTCGTGGCCTTGGGCGTGCGCCGCCGCGGCGGGTGGGGCTGGGCCACGCTCATCATCGCGGTCGCCGTGTCCATGACGTGGGGCGCGCGCTCGGCCGTCGGTGTGTGGGAGGCCGGGCTGAGCAACGCGGCGGCCGCGGCCCTGCTCCTGGCCAGTCAGCTCATCGCGCGCGAGTACGACCGGGCCTCCGGCGCGTTCGCCGAGGCCTGGGAGATGGCGGCCGCCGCGCGCACCCACGGCGAGGCCGAGAAGGACACCGTCAACGCCTCCGTGCAGCGCGTCCAGGAGGTCCGGCGGCTGGCCGGTGGGCTCCTCGAACGGATCGCCCACGACCCCTCCCCCGTCTCGGCCTACGAGATCGAGCAGTTCCGGCTCACGGAGGCCCAGCTGCGTGACTCCATCCGGGGCCGGTCGGTGGCCACCCCCTACCTGCTCGAGGTCACCCGTGCCGCGCGGGCGCGCGGGGTGAAGGTCGACATCCTCGACGAGCGGGGCACACGCCTGCCCATCGCCGTGCTGCGCTCCGCCACGCGCCAGGCCATGGAGGTCCTCGACGCCGCGACGACCGGTTCGGTGACGATCCGTGCCTTCCCGGAGGGCGAGCCCACCGCGGTCTTCATCGTCCACGACGGCAACGCCGCGGACGAGGACCCCGTGGCCATCGAGATCGCCGACGGCACGGGCGAGGTCTCCCGGTTCTGAGCCGTCGCGCGAGGCCGGTCCCACTGCACCGGTCCGGCGCCCGCGGGGCCCGGGCAGGTCCCGTCCACAACCGGGTCCGAGCGTGCCGCCCGCGGCCACGCCGCTCCTACCGTGGCCCCATGGACGACGCACCCGCCACGCGCGACCCGGACCCCGCTCCCCATGCAGCGCCCGGGGACCTCCCCGCCGCCGCGGGCCACCGGGAGGACCCGGGCCCCGGTCACCGTGGAGCTCCCGAGGACGCCTTCCGGGCGGTGCTGTGCGGGGACGGGCTGCGCCGCTGCCCCTGGGCGCCCGCCGCCGGTCCGGCCCTCCTCGAGGAGCACGACCGGCGCTGGGGCGTGCCCCCGTCGGACGCCCCGGGCTGGTTCGAGGCGGTGTGCCTGGAGATCCTCCGGGCCGGCCTGTCCCGGAGGAGCATCGCCGAGCGGCGGGAGGGCCTGCACCGTGCCCTCCGGGGTTTCGTCCCGGAGGACCTCGCGCGGCTGACGGACGACGACGTCGACGACCTGCTCCTGGATCCCGCCGTCATCCGCAACCGCACCAAGATCGAGGCCCTCGTGCACAACGCGCGCGCGTGCGCCGGGATGGGCCCCGAGGACTGGGCGCGGCACGTCGCGGACCTGGGGCCGGCCCGTGCCGCGCGACCGCGCACCGCCCTGGAGGCGGCCGGCCGGTCTCCCGCCGGCGACCTCCTCGCCGCACGGCTCAAGGGCGCGGGGGTGGTGTTCGTGGGAGGCACCACGGCGCACCGGGTGCTGCTCCGGACAGGGGTGCTGCCCGGTCACCTCGCCGGGTGCTTCAGGGCCGGGACTGGAACCGCAGGATCCGGGTGAGGGCCTCCGCGACACGATCGGGCCCGGCCGCGAGGGACAGCCGGACCGTGCGGTGGCCGTGCACGGCGTCGAAGTCGAGGCCCGGCACGACGGCCACGGCCTCGGCCTCCAGCAGCCGCCGGCACCACTCCAGGGAGCTGCCGTGGCGCTCGAGCTGCCGTCCGAGGTCCGCGTAGAGGTAGAACGCGCCGTCCGGCGGCGCGCTCTCGCCCCATCCCAGGGCCGGCAGGGCGTCGAGGAGCAGGTCCCGGGACCGTGCGAACTGCTCCACCGCGCGGTCCGCCTCCGCGTAGGCCTCCGGCGTGAACGCCTCCACGGCGGCGTGCTGCGCGGCGGCCGGTGGGCAGAGGCTCACGTTGCCCGCGAGCGCGTCCACCGCACCGACCAGGTCCGGCGGCAGCAGCGCCCAGCCGAGCCGCCACCCGGTCATCCCCCAGTACTTGGAGAACGAGTTGATCACCACCGCGCTCCGGTCGTGCTCCCACGCGCTCGTGCCCCGGTAGGGCCCGTCCCCGCCCGCCGGGCGTGCGTGGACGATCCCGTGGTAGATCTCGTCGCTGATCAGCCGGGTCCCGTGCTCGGCGCACCACGCGGCCAGGGCGGCGAGCTCCGCGGGCTCCAGCACGGTCCCGGTCGGGTTGGCCGGGCCGGCCACCACGAGGCCGTGGAGCGGTCCGCGGGCGGCCACCGCCGCGTCGAGCAGGGCGGGCGTGGGGCGGAACCCGGTCGCCGGCCCGCAGTCGAGCTCCACCACCTCGGCGCCCAGGGCCGCCAGGGTGTTGCGGTAGGCCGGGTAGCCCGGCCGGCACACGGCGACCCGGTCCCCGACGTCGAAGGCCGCGAGGAAGGCGAGCACCAGCGCCCCCGAGGCTCCCGTGGTGATCGCGACCTGCGCGGCGGGGACGTCCAGCCCGTACCACCGGGCGCAGTGCCCCGCCACGGCCCGGCGCAGCGGCTCGATCCCGAGGGCGGGGGTGTAGCCGAGGCCCTCGTTGCGGGCGTGCACGCGGGCGGCGGCCTCCGCCACGACACGCGGGGCCCCGCCGGAGGGCTCGCCGGCGCACAGCGAGACGACGTCCCGCCCGGCCGCGCGGAGGCGCTCGACCTCCGCGAGGATCTCCATGACCCGGAACGGCGCCACCGCCGATCGGGCCGACGGGCCGGGTGGGCGCAGCGCTGGCATGCCCCCACCCTACGGCTCGCGGAGCCTCCCGGGACGCCACGGGGCACAGAAGTGGGGACGGCCCTGCGCCGGATCGCGGGCCGGAATGCGCACTTCGGGGGACAGCATTTCAGCCATGCATCCGCAATAATGAACCCAGTCCTGGACGTCGGGACGTTCCGCCGAGGCGGGGCGCCGGGCGTTGGGGGGACGAGGCCGCCGGTGATCGTGCCGGCGGCCGACCGGGAAGGTCGCCGGCCGCGACCCGCGTTGCACCGGTGATCCCGCGTGAATGAGATGTGTGATTGTGTCTGGGGGGATTTCAATCACGGGTCCACAACGGCGGTGACGCCGGGCGCGGACGCCGGCCTTCCCGATCACGGTGTGCGCCGCCGGGCGGAGTCCCGGCGGGGAGAGGCGCAGGCCGTGGGGCGCTCGCGTCGACGACGCAGCACTCGGCCCCGCACCGTCCGGTGCGGGGCCGTTGCCGTGCGCCCCTCCGGGCCGCCGCTCACTCCAGCAGCAGCGCCGGCTCCTCGAGGATCCGGGCGACGTCGGCGGTGAAGCGCGCCGCGAGGTCCCCGTCCACCACGCGGTGGTCGAACGACCCGGCCAGCGTGGTGACCCACCGGGGGATCACGGTCCCCTCCACGACCCACGGCTTCTGCTTGATGCTCCCGAAGGCGACGATGGCCACCTCGCCGGGATTGATGATGGGCGTCCCGGTGTCCAGCCCGAGGGCCCCGATGTTCGTGATCGTCACCGTGCCTCCCTGCATGTCCGCCGGCTGGGTCCGTCCGGCACGGGCGGTCCGGGAGAGCTCGTCGAGGGCGACGGCCAGATCCCGCAGGGAGAGTTCCTGGGCGTCCTTGATGTTCGGGACCATGAGCCCGCGAGGTGTCGCGGCCGCGATCCCGAGGTTCACGAAGTGCTTGACCAGGATCTCCTCGTCCGTCCACGTGGCGTTGACCTGCGGGTTGCGGGCCACCGCCCAGACGACGGCCCGGGCCAGCACGAGCAGCGGTGTGACCTTGACGCCCTCGTAGTCCGGGGTCGCCTTGAGTCGCTGCACGAACTCCATGGTCCTGGTCGCGTCCAGCTCGACGAACACCGAGGCGTGCGGTGCGCTGAACGCGCTGCGCACCATGTTCTGCGCCGTGGCCTTGCGCACGCCCTTCACCGGGATCCGCTCGATCCGCTGCTCCGGGGCCGAGCGCCGGGCCCGGGACCCCGACTCCTCGAGCCGGGCCGCGTGGGCGAGGAGGTCCTGCTTGGTGATCTGCCCGGCGGCCCCGGTCGCCCGCACCTCGGCGAGGTCGATGCCCAGGTCCCTGGCGGCCTTGCGCACGGGCGGCTTGGCCAGTGTGGGGCGGTGCGGGACCGGGACGGCGCCCGGCGCGTCGCCGCGGCCCGGCCGGCGCCAGACGCCGCTCTCCTCGGCCAGGCGCGCGGCCCGGCCGGCAAGGCCCTGTGCCGCGGTTCCGAGGCCGCCCCCCAGGGGGGTCCGGGAGAGCTTCTCCGTCCACCCCGCGGAGCGCGGCGGCTCGGGCTCGGGGGACTGCTCGGGCGGCGGTGCCGTGCGGCGGCGCCGCCGCACGGGGTCGGCCTTCGGCCCCGAACCCACGAGGGGACGGTCCGCGTCGGCCCCGGCCGGCGGCGTGCCGGCCTCACCGTGCGCCCCGGGCATCCCGGTCCCGCCCGGGTCGGGCCGCTCGACGGCCTCCTCGGCGGTGCCGACGGCGATGATGGGGGTCCCCACCTCGACGGTCCGCCCCTCGGGGACGAGCAGGTCGAGGACGGTGCCCGCGTACGGCGACGGCAGCTCGACCACGGACTTCGCCGTCTCGATCTCGACGAGCACCTGGTTGACCGTCACGGTCTCTCCGGGCGCGACCTTCCACGCGAGGATCTCCGCCTCGGTCAGGCCCTCTCCGACGTCGGGCAGGGTGAAGATCTGGGGCATGTCAGTGAATTCCTCTCTGGCGCGTGTCCCGGGCGGGCGGGGCAGGCGGGGTCAGTAGGCGAAGGACCGGTCGAGGGCCTCGAGGATCCGGTCGAGGTCCGGCACGTACTGGTCCTCGACGGCCGCCACGGGGTAGGGCAGGTGGAAGGCGCCCACCCGCAGCACCGGGGCCTCGAGGGCGTAGAACGCCCGCTCGGTGATGCGTGCGGCGATCTCCCCGCCGAGGCCCCCGAAGCTCGGAGCCTCGTGGGCGACGACGAGGCGGCCGGTCCGCCGCGCGGAGTCCTCGAGCGTGTCGAAGTCGATCGGGGACAGCGAGCGGAGGTCGACGACCTCCACGCTGCGGCCGTCCTCGGCCGCGGCCTCGGCCGCGGCGAGGGCGACCGGCACGAGCGGGCCCCAGGCGACCACGGTCGCGTCCTCGCCGGGGCGGACCACCTGGGCGGAGAACGGGTCCGCCGTGGGCCGCTCCCGGTCCACCCCGCCCTTGAGCCAGTACCGGCGCTTGGGCTCGAGCACGATCACGGGGTCCTCGCACGCGATGGCCTGCTGCGTCATCCAGTAGGCGTCCTGGGCGTTGGACGGCGTGATGATCCGCAGGCCCGCGGTGTGCGCGAACAGGGCCTCGGGGGACTCCGAGTGGTGCTCCACGGAGCCGATGCCGCCGCCGTAGGGGATGCGGATCGTGACGGGCACGGTGACGGCCCCGCTCGTGCGGTTGCGCAGCTTCGCCAGCTGGGTCGTGATCTGGTTGAAGGCCGGGAAGACGAACCCGTCGAACTGGATCTCGCACACGGGACGGTAGCCGCGCATCGCCAGCCCCACGGCGGTGCCCACGATCCCGGCCTCCCCGAGCGGGGTGTCCATCACCCGGTGCGCGCCGAACTCCGCCTTGAGTCCGTCCGTCACCCGGTAGACGCCACCGAGGGAGCCGATGTCCTCCCCCATGAGCAGGACGCGGGAGTTCTCCGCCATGGACCGGCGCAGGCCGGCGTTCACCGCCTTGGCGATCGTCAGCTCGGGAGCGGCGTTCATGCGAGGTCCTCCTCGGTGCCGGCGGAGCGCTCGTCCGGGGCCCCGGTCGCGGGGTCGGCGGCCACGGTCAGGCTCGCGGCCTGCGTGCCGCGGTCCGGACCGCCCGTGACCGCACCGGTGTCGTGGGCGGCGTCGTCGTTGTCGTCGTCGTCGTTGTTGTCGTCGTCGTTGTCGTCGTCGTCGCGCGGGGCGTTGTCCTCGAAGCCGGCCTGGTAGGCGGCGTACCAGGCCCGCTCCTCCTCGACCAGCGGGTGCCGCTCGGCGTAGGGCTTGTCGAAGAACTCCTCGAACGAGGGCGGGGACATCGCCAGGACGTCCTCGCGGGCACGCGCCGCCCAGTCGCGGGCCGCCGAGGCGACCTCCTCGAAGAAGTCGTCCGCCGTGCCGTGCTCCTCGCGCAGGTGGGCCTCGAGCCGGACCAGCGGGTCCAGCTCGGCCCAGCGCTGCTCGTCCTCCCGCCGGCGGTACTTGGTGGGGTCGTCGGCCGTCGTGTGCGCGCCCAGGCGGTACGTCTCGGCCTCCACCAGCACGGGGCCCCGGCCCGCGCGGGCCTGCTCGAGGGCGTACCGGGTGGCCGCCAGGACGGCCAGCACGTCGTTGCCGTCCACGCGAATCCCCTCGAACCCGTACCCGGCGGCGCGCTCGGCCAGCGGGACGCGGGACTGCGTCGAGAACGGCACGGAGATCGCCCACTGGTTGTTCTGCACGAAGAAGACCACGGGAGCGTCGTAGGAGGCCGCGAAGACCATGCTCTCGTGCACCTCGCCCTCGGTCGAGGCGCCGTCCCCGAAGTAGGCGATCACCGCGGGGGCCCCGGCCTCCCGGCCGGCCTCCTCCGCGGCACGCCGGTCCAGCGCCACGCCCATGGCGTAGCCCACGGCGTGCGGGACGTGGGAGCCGAGCACCATCGAGTACACCTGCATGCCGTGCTCGTCCGGCACCCAGCCGCCGGCGCTGGTGCCGCGGAAGATGCTCAGCAGCTCCGCCGGGGCCACGCCCCGCTCGATCGCCACGGCGTGCTCCCGGTAGGTGGGGAACACGCGGTCCTCCGGGCGCAGCGCGCGGGCCGAGCCGACCTGGGCGGCCTCCTGCCCCCGCATGGGGGCCCACAGCACGAGCTGTCCCTGCCGCTGGAGGTTCGTGGCCTCCTCGTCGAAGCGGCGGGCGAGCACCATCGACCGGTACAGCTCGCGCAGCACCGCCGCGTCCACGTCCCGGACGTACGGGGAGAGGACCGGGTCCTCGCCCCGGCCGCCGTCCCGGTCGAGGAGCCGCACCAGCCGGGTGCGCACCTCCGGTGTCGGCACGGTGCGGTCCGTCGCGGCTCGGTCCGGCACGCGCGCGGCCGGGGACGAGGGAGCGGCATCCATGGGCAGGACGTCCTTTCGGGTTGCTCGGGCGGTGCGGGGCCGTGCGGGCCCGCGGGTCAGAGCACGGGCGGGTGCGGGAAGCGCGCGCACAGCTCCAGGAAGCGGGTGTTGGCCTCGGGCTCGCCGAAGGTCACGCGCACCCCCTCGTCCCCGAAGCGGCGCACGGACAGGGCGTGGGTGTCGCACAGCTCGGCGAACCGCCCGCTGTGCTCCCCCAGGTCCAGCCACACGAAGTTGGCCTGGGTCTCGGGGTGCGGCCAGCCGAGGTCCTCGAGCCCGGCCAGCACGCGCACCCGCTCGTCGACGACCCGCTGGACGCGCTCGGCCACCTGGTCGATGTGGCGCAGGGAGGCGATGGCGGCGCGCTGGGCCAGGTCGGTGACGGAGAACGCCGGGGCGGCCTGGCGCAGGTACGGGGTGATCCCCTGCCCGGCCACCGAGTAGCCGATCCGCAGGCCGGCGAGTCCGTGGGCCTTCGAGAAGGTCCGCAGCACGACGACGTTGGCGTGCCGGCGGTAGGTCTCGATGCCGTCGACCAGGTCGTCGCGGCGCTGGAACTCCTGGTAGGCCTCGTCCACGACGACGACGACGTCGCGCGGCACGGCGGCGAGGAACTCCTCGACCTGGGCGGTCGTGAGGCTGGGGCCGGTCGGGTTGTTGGGGGTGCACAGCAGCACGACCTTCGTCCGGTCGGTCACCGCCGCCGCCATGGCCTCGAGGTCATGGGAGCCGTCGCGGCGGTTGGGCACCGGGACGCCCCGGCCGCCGGAGAGCCCGATGCTGATGGGGTAGGCCTCGAAGGAGCGCCACGCGTGGACCACCTCGTCGGGCGTGCCGTCCGCGGCCGTGCCCACGAAGGCCCCGAGCAGCTGGTTGAGCGCCCCGAGGCTGCCGGCGCCGGTGACGACGTCCTCGGGCGGGACGCCGAGGTGCTCCCCCACCACCTCCCGCAGCTCCGCGGAGGTGGTCTCCGGGTAGCGGTGCACCGCGTCCCAGCCGGCGATGGCCTCGCGGACGGCCGGAACGGGGCCGAAGGGGTTCTCGTTGGAGGACAGCTTGTAGGGGGTCAGACCCTCGACCACGACCGGCGGTTGGCCGGCCACGTATCGGGGCAGTCGGGACAGGGCGGGTCGCGGCCGGGGCGCCGGGGTGGTGGCGGCGGGCGCGCCCGGGGCCGGGGTGTCTCCGGCCTGGATCTGGGCAGCGTCGCTGGTACTCATGGAGCACATGCTATCCCCGCAGGAGCCGGGTTCCGTCGGCGCGTGACGCGGGGTCCCCGGGAGCCCCGGGATTCGTCCGGGCACGATACAACCGGGGCCGGGAATTGTCGGCGGCGGAGCACGGACCGGCCGGCGGGGGCCGCCCGCGGCGCCGTGGGAGAATGTGCCCATGCCCACCACGAAGAACACCCTGCCCGATCCCCTGCCCTCCGGGCGCGCCGCGCTCGCGGCCGCCGAGCCGCCCGTCGCGCTGGGCCCGCTCGACGGCCGCTACCAGCCGGTCGTCGCCCCGCTGGTCGACCACCTGTCCGAGGCCGCGCTCAACCGCAACCGCGTGCACGTCGAGGTCGAGTGGTTCATCCACCTGGCCGAGCGCTCCGTCCTGCCGGGCCTGGCACCCCTGACCGGCGAGCAGGCGGCCGGACTGCGACGCATCGTCACGGACTTCGACACCGACTCCGTCGCGGAGCTCGCCGAGATCGAGGCCGTGACCGTCCACGACGTCAAGGCCGTGGAGTACTTCATCGGCCGCCGCCTGCCCGGCCTCGGGCTCGAGCACCTCGTCCCGCTCGTGCACTTCGGGTGCACGTCCGAGGACATCAACAACCTCGCCTGGGCCCTGGGCGTCAAGGACGCGACGACGGACGTGTGGCTGCCCGAGGCGCGCGCGCTCGTCGCGGAGGTCGCCGCCCTGGCCGGGGCGGCCGCGGGCACCCCGATGCTCTCCCGCACCCACGGCCAGCCCGCCACGCCCACCACGCTGGGCAAGGAGATGGCGGTCGTCGCGCACCGGCTGGGCCGTCAGCTCGCCCGGATCGAGCGCACGGAGTACCTGGGCAAGATCAACGGCGCCACCGGCACCTACGCCGCGCACTACGCGGCCGTTCCGCAGGCGGACTGGACGGAGGTCTCCCGCGGCTTCGTCGAGGGCCTGGGCCTGGACTGGAACCCGCTGACCACCCAGATCGAGTCGCACGACTGGCAGGCCGAGCTCTACGCGGACATGGCCCGCTTCAACCGGATCCTGCACAACTTCTGCACCGACGTCTGGTCCTACATCTCCATCGGCTACTTCCAGCAGGTCCCGGTGGAGGGCGCGACGGGCTCCTCGACCATGCCGCACAAGGTCAACCCGATCCGCTTCGAGAACGCCGAGGCCAACCTCGAGCTCTCCGACGCGCTGCTCGACGTCCTCGGCGCCACACTCGTGACGTCCCGCTGGCAGCGCGACCTGACGGACTCGTCCTCACAGCGCAACATCGGTGTGGCCTTCGGGCACTCGCTGCTCGCGGTCTCCAACGTGCGCAAGGGTCTCTCCCGCCTGGACGTGGCCGAGGACGTCCTGGCCGCGGACCTCGACGCGAACTGGGAGGTCCTCGCGGAGGCGATCCAGATGGTCATGCGCGCCGAGGCCGTCGCCGGCGTCGAGGGCATGGACAACCCCTACGAACGGCTCAAGGAGCTGACCCGCGGACACCGCGTGGACGCGGCCCGGCTCCAGGAGTTCGTGGCCGGCCTGGGCCTGTCCGCCGAGGCCGAGCGCCGGCTGTCCGGGCTGACGCCGGCGACGTACACGGGCATCGCCGAGGACCTCGTCCGCTACCTGTGACCCGGGCCCCGGCGGGGCCGGGGCGGCGGCCGGGTCCGGACGGACCCGCGGCCCGGGAGACCGGGTTCCGGGCTGCTCCGCCCGGAACCCGGCCGCTCACACGGACGGCAGGTCGTGCAGATTGTTGCAGACCGTGTCCTCCGGCGCGGCCCACAGCCGCTTTCCGCACTCCGTCGGGACCACCCGGACCCGGAGCGGTCCGGGTGCCGCCGGAACGTAGTAGTCGTGCACCTCGGCCTCGATGTCCCGGATGATCCTGCTGGTGGATCTCGGGGACCACACCTCGGCGGGATTGCACAGGGCGACGATGTTTCCGAGGGGGTCCGTCCGGACTCCTGTCACGGGTCGCTGATCGGTCATCGGAAGATCTCCTGACAGCTGCCGGCCCGGGCCACGGGCCCGGGGCCGTTGATGTAATGCTGGGCCGACCGGCGCCTCCGCCGGTGGCGGGAGCAGCGTCGATCGGGGTGCGCGGCGCGGACTGTGAACGCCGTGCGTCGATTTACTTTTGACTCTTCCCGCTGGTCCGGGGATCATCAGGTTCTGAACCCTCTCCGCCGCTCTCCGGTCCACCGGAGCGCGGCCACCGGGAGGGGACGTGCGGGACGCCGTCTTCGGGGGAAGGCCGGCACCGGACGAGCGGGGATCAGGGATCACGTCATCGGGGGATCATGACAGTGGATATGGCAGTGGATGGGGAAAAATCGATCAAGCTCCGGCTGCTCGGCAACGTCGAGGTCGAACTCGACGGGACCGTGCTGGCCCTGGGCCACCGGCAGCAGCGACTGCTCGCCGCGCTGGCCGTTCTCGGCCCTCGGCCCCGCCGTTTCCTCGGCGAGCTCCTGTGGCCGGACCGCACCGCGCAGCGCGCCATGGGCAGTCTGCGCACCACCGTGTTCAACCTCTCGCGGCAGGTGCCCGGGGCCGTGGGCGCCCGCGGGAACAACATCGCGCTGACCGAGGCGGTCGCGGTGGACCTGCACGAGCTGCGGGAGTCCCTGCAGCGGGCGGCGGCCACCTCGGACGCCGTCACCGAGGACCCGTGGTTCCTGGCGCCCGGGGGCGCCCAGCTCCTGCCGGGCTGGTACGACGGCTGGGTCATGGCCGAGCAGGACAGGCTGCGCACGCTCTACGTCAACGCGGTCGAGCACCTCGCCCGGCTCTCCCTCGAGGAGGGTGACTTCTACCGCGCGCACATGCTGGCCGACAACGTCCGGGCCGTCGACCCGCTCCGGGAGAGCGCGGTCCGCGTGTCCATCGAGGCGGACCTCGGTCTCGGCAATAACGCCCCGGCCCTGCAGACCTTCCGCAGCTTCTGCACCACCATGGCCGACGAGCTCGGCGCGCCGCCCTCGCGGCAGATCACCGAGCTCATGAACGACATGCGCAGCGCCTGACGAGCCCTCTGACGCACGGTGGCCCCGTGACCCGGTTCCGGGTCGCGGGGCCACCGTCGTGCCGTCCATCGTCGCGTCAGCGGCCCGAGGTCACCGCGGCGGCGGCGGAGCGCACCGGGATGCCGCGCCAGGAGGTCTCGGGCAGCAGCTGCTCGCCCTTCATGACCAGCGACAGCCCGTCCACGGTCGTGCCGTCCCCCACCGTGGTGTCGTAGAGGACGATCGAGCGTGCTCCCACGCTGGCGCCCGAGGCGATCTCCACGTAGGACATCTTCATCACCCGGTCCTCGAAGAGGTGCGTCTGCAGGGACACGTCGGTGCACACGGCCGCGTCGTCGCCGATGTGGACGAGGTCGAACTCGGTCAGGTACGTCGTCCCGATGTAGGTCCGCCGGCCCACGTGGGCGCCGAAGAGCCGCAGGAGCGGGCCGATGAACGGGGTGCCCACGAGACCGCCGATCAGCGCCGGGACGGCTGCGGACTCGTAGACGCCGGTGACGAACTCGCTGCGCCGGACGAAGTTGTCCCACAGGGGCTCGATCCGCTGCCGGTACCGGCCCACGATCGCCCACTTGAGGACCACCACGGCCAGGACCACCGTGAAGCCGGTGGCCAGCGCGATGAGCGGCAGCACGGCCAGGTAGGCGAGCAGCGGCAGCTCGGGCACCAGGGCCACCGAGGCCAGCAGGCCCAGATAGCCGATGAGGCCGATCAGCGCCGGGGGCACCGTGATGCGCAGGGCCTCGATGAGCAGCCGGGCCGCGACCTTGCCCCGCGAGGGCCGGAACGTGAGGCTCTCGTCGAAGTTGCCGCTGTCCTGGCGCCGTGGCAGGAACATCGCCGGCGAGCCCAGCCAGGACGTCCCGTCCGGGACGTCGGCCGGGGGCACGGAGGCCACACCCACCAGCGACGCGTCGCCCATCCGGGTGCCGGAGGGCACGAACGCCGCGTTGCCCACGAAGGACCGGTCCCCCACCACGGTGCGCTCCATGTGCAGGTGCCCGTTGTGGTAGACCGCGCTGCCGACGCTGGCCATGTCCGCGACGAAGCTTCCCTCGCCGAGGGTCAGGAGGTCGGGGTCGATGTGACCCACCGTGGAGATCTCGGACCGCGGTCCGACCTTGGCCCCGAGCACCCGCAACCACGGCACGGTGTAGAGCGTGGCGTACAGGGCGTTGGTGCTCTCGAGGCTCGTCTGGAGGAGCTGGTCGGCCAGCCACTTGCGCACGCCGAGCCCGCTGCGGACCGCGTGGATGCCGGTGGGGGTCCTGCGCAGGACCAGGGCCCGGCCCGCCGCCACCACGGCACAGACGGTGACCACGTAGACGAGGCCGACCGCCGGGGTGAGCGCCAGGCCCACGGGGACGCCGAACTCGAGGGCCGCGATCCAGATCATCAGGAAGGACGGCAGGACCAGGACGAAGGGCAGCATCTCGAGGGCCATCCAGCCCAGGAGCAGACCGGTGGCGAGCGGAGCGGGCATCCTGCCGCTCGGGCGGGGGCGCCGCTCCATGCGCTCCAGGAGCTCGTCCTCCCCCTCGCCGGGACGGGCCGGGGAACCGATCCAGTGCTCGCCGGCCGGGATCGTCTGGTTCCGGGAGACGAGGGACTGCTCGCCCAGCCGGGCGCCGTCCTCGAGCCGTGCACCGGGCTGCAGGAGGGCGTTGGCGCCCACGAACGCGTCGTCGCCGACGTGCACGGGACGGATGGTCACCCAGCCGTCCTCGACCTGGGCCGTCTGCACGGAGGCGTTGTAGCCGATGCTGGCGCCCGCGCCGATGCTCACCAGCGACGGCAGGCCCACGGTCGCGGTGCCCACGTGGGCGCCCGGGCCGACCGTGGCGCCCAGCAGGCGCAGGTAGCCGGCGGCCATCGGGGTGCCGGTCAGGAGGCTGAGCGGCGAGAGCCGGGTCAGCCCGTCGATGCACCAGAGCAGGAAGTACTGCCTGCCCCACAACGGGTGGTGGCCCGGTCTGACGAACCGCCCGAGCACCCGGGAAGCCACGAACGGCAGCAGGAACCGCGCGGTCACGGAGACCAGCAGGCCCACGAGCAGGAGGTCCCACATGAGGGCGTAGCTGAACTGACCGCCGTAGGAGTACAGGACCGCGCCCAGCGGGGAGCCGACGAGCATGACGGCCAGCAGCAGTGTCGACAGCTGGGCGAGGCCGCACAGCGCCACCCGGCCGTTCGTGTGGTACAGGGCCGAGGGCCGGTCGTCCACGGCGGTCGTCGCCGGGACGGCCGCCGGAGCGGAGTCCAGGTGCCGGGCCAGGTCCCGCACCGTGGGGTAGGTGTAGATGTCGGCGATGGACAGGTCCTGCTCGGGCTGCTCCCGGCGCAGCTCGGACGTGGCGGTCGCGGCGAGCAGGGAGTGCCCGCCGAGCTCCATGAAGAAGTCCGCCTCCACGGAGAGCTGGTCCTCGGGGATGCGGAAGACGCGGGACCAGACCTGCGTGATGCGGCGCTCCATCTCCGTCTCCGCCGGCACCAGCCCCACCGTGGTGACGAAGCGCGGCGAGCTGGGGTCGGGGAGGTTCTTCCGGTCCACCTTGCCGCTGACCATCATCGGCATGGCCGGCAGGATCTCGTAGAAGGACGGCACCATGTAGGGCGGGAGCGCCGCGGCCACGGAGTCGTGCAGCAGCTCGAACAGGGCGCGCTCGTCGCCCACCGGGTTGCGCAGCGTGAGGAACGCGGCCACGTCGTCGCCGCCGGCGACGAGCTTCACGGCGGCGTCCGCCACGACGTCATCGCGGCGCAGGACGTTCTCGATCTCCTGCAGGTCGGCGCGGTGGCCGCGGATCTTGACCTCGCTGTCGGCGCGGCCGAGGTACTCGATCTCGCCGTCGGGAAGGATCCGGCCCAGGTCCCCGGTGCGGTAGATGCGCCCGGCCCGGGGTCCCTCGGGGTGCGGCCGGAAGCGCTCCTCCGTGACGTGCGGCAGGTTCACGTAGCCGCGGGCCACGCCGGGGCCGGCGATGCAGATCTCGCCCGGTTCGCCGTCGGGGAGCTCGTTGAGCTCCTCGTCGAGGATCCGCACGTCGTAGGTGGGCAGGGGCTTGCCGATGGTCACGGGCCGCCCCGGGGACAGCTCGCCCCACGTGGCCGTCACGGTGCCCTCGGTGGGCCCGTAGGTGTTGAGCATGCGGCGCTCCGGGGTGGACCAGCGGTCCACGAGCTCCGCGGGGCAGGCCTCGCCGCCCACCAGGATGCTGCGCACCCGGGGCAGGTCGTGGTCGAGGGTGGCCAGGACGGTGGGCACGCAGTAGAGCACGGAGATCTCCATGCGCTCGAGGAAGTCGACGAGCCCCTGCCCGAGCCGGGCGTCGTCCGTCGGCCCGGCCACGATCGTGGCGCCGGAGGCCCACGTGGGCCAGATCTCCTCGATGGAGAAGTCGAAGGCGATGGTCATGCCCTGGTAGACGCGGTCCTCGGCGCGGACGTCGTAGACCTCGGGCACGATGCTGATGAAGTTGCAGATGCTCGAGTGCGCGATCTCGACGCCCTTGGGCCGCCCGGTCGAACCCGAGGTGTAGATGATGTAGCAGGTCGGATCGCCCTCGTGGCGGACCTCCGGACGGTGCGCCGGCGCGTCGTCGAGGTCCTGGCCGATGCGTTCGACGTCCAGGACGTCGCCCGGGGTCTCCTCGACCAGCGGCACGAAGTCCCCCGAGGTCAGGAGCAGGGACAGGTCCGAGTCCTCGGCGATGAACTGCACGCGCTCGGCGGGCAGGTTCGGGTCGATCGGGACGAAGGTGGCGCCCGTCTTGAGGACGGCCAGCAGCGAGGCGTAGAGCATGGTGGAACGCTGCAGCAGGATGCCGACGCGGTCGCCCGGGGCGAGTCCGTACCCGGCGATCAGGTGCGCCATGCGGTTGGCGAGATCGTCGAGCTCCGCGTAGGTGAACGTCCGGTCCTCGACGTGGAGAGCCTCGGCGTGGGGCGTCAGGTCGCAGCTGCGTTCGAAGAACTGGTGGAGCCGGGTCGGCGAGGGGTCGTTGCCCGCTCCTGCCGAGTGGTCCGTCCCCGGTCGCGCCCCCACGGAGCTGCCCGTCACCGCGGCCTCGTCCCACAGCACTCGCTCCGCCGACGACCCCCCGTCGCGGCGCTGGGAGCGATGTGGTGCTGAGGTCATGTCCAACTCCTTCCAAGGCGTGAAATGCCGGTATTGCCGACCCGTCCTTCCTACTCAGGACGGTGTTATGACCCCCTCACGGATGCATCACGCAGGCGTTATCGGTGCGTTACCGGTGCGTTCGATCCCCGCGTTGGCGCGACCGGGCGCACCCGGCGGGAGCCCCGTCCGTGTGCAAACTCACACGGTGCCGCACCTGCCCCGAGACGTTCGCGCCCGCAATCGCGCGGTTCACGCTCCCGCCGCGGGGTCGCCGGGACCCCGGGGAGGCCACCGTTGCGGGGACAACCCGTGACCGGCCGCGACGGAGGGCGCCTCGGGGTGCGGCCCGGGTGCGGCCCGGGTGCGGCCCGGAGAAAATGGTTGTATTACCTTTCGTGAACCGGTGGGACGGCGCCCGGGGACGCGGAGCGGGCGCCGACGAGAAGGGGAGGTGGTGCCCCGTGCGGAGCGGCCGGACCCGCGGTCCGTGCGGCTCCCGCCGCGGCCGATCCGCTCGTCCAGGTCAGGACGTCGGCCGGCCGGTTCGTCGTGATCTCCTGGACCCCCAGTGCCAGGCAGAGATCGACGTCCTGCGGCGTGTCCACGGTCCAGACGCGCAGCGCGAGGCCCCGGGCCAGCCAGTCCTGCACCTGTCCGGGGGTGCGCCCGGACGTAGTCCGTGCCGGGCCCCACGAGATCCACGAGACCGTCCGCGATCACGGGCAGCGCCGGTGGCACCACCAGCCGCATCCCGGCGTGGAGCACGGCGGCCGCCGCCGCGCCGACGCGCAGGCTGTCGCGGACCGTGCGCCGGGTCGCCGTCTCCACGAGCTGGCACACGTGCCGCGGGGGCACGGTCTCCGCGAGGCGGCGGACGGCGCCCGGATGGAAGCTCATGAGCGAGACGGTGACGTCGTCCACGCGTCCGGTCTCGGGATCCCAGCCTTCCCGCAGGAGCAGCGCCAGCACCTCGTCCTCGAGCCGGTGGCCGAACGGGCTGGGGTGCTTGGTCTCGACGGCCAGTCCGACGGGACGGCCGGCGTCCCGGAGCAGGTCCAGGAGCTCGGGCAGCGTCAGGAGCTGCCGGTCCGTCGCTCCGTGGGTGGGCGGGACGGGCACGCCCTTCCACGAGCACCAGTCCAGCCGGCGCAGCTCGGCCAGGGTGCGTGCGGACACGGGACCGCGGCCGTTGCTCGTGCGCCCCAGCTGCGCGTCGTGGTGCAGGACCAGGTGGCCGTCGCGGGTCAGGTGGACGTCGCACTCCACACCGTCGGCCCCGTCCAGCAGCGCCTGCACGTAGGCGGCACGGGTGTGCTCGGCATGGGCGGCGCTCGCACCCCGGTGGGCGTAGACGCTCGGTCGCACGGCGCTCCCTCGGCTCACGGCGGGGCCGCGGACCGCCCCGCTCGGCACCACGGTAGGGAGGACCGGTGAACGCGGCGCCAATCCCCGGAGGCCCCGGTGTGAAGAACCGTTGCCCTCCGCCCGCCGCGGGCAGCCACCGGCCGGAGCGGTGTCAGGAGCGCACGGCACCGCCGGAGGGACGGTGCCGGTGCGCGAGGAGGACCGGCCCCGGGGGATGTCGGGGAACGCCGGTCATCCGGTCCGTGGCCGCGGAGCGCCTACGGGTTCGCGCCGGTGATCTCGCCGGTTCCCTCGCCCTCGTCCCCGGCCCCGGCGAAGCGCGGGGCGCGCTCCCCGGGCTCGAGCTCGGCGGGGAACGTGCCGGGCAGCGGGCCGAACGCCTCGTGGGTGGCGGAGATGACCTGCTTGGCCATGGCGAGGTTCGCACCGCCGCCGACGACCGCTCCGATGCCGAACGGCAGGGCCCGCCCGAACACCGCGCCGGTCTGCCGGAGCAGGAAGCGCTTGACGAACATGTTGCGCACGACGCGGCCGACGTCGAAGGTCTTGGAGTCGTCCCGGCCCATCATCAGGCCCCAGGAGGAGACCATGCCCTTGCCCCGGGCGCCGCTGGCCAGGATCTGGTTCATGACCTGCCGGCCGTCCTCGCCGAGCATCAGCGCCATGACCATGGTGCGGGTCTTCTCCGGGTCCTCGGTGTGCACGCCGTGCAGCTCGGCGATGGCCTGCGCGTAGAGCGCCGTGGCCTCGAGGTAGCCGGCCACGGCGACGGAGGACAGCCCGAGGGAGGCGATCGTGCCGATCCCCGGCACCACCGCCGTGGCGCCCACGGCACCGCCGCCCACGGTCACCGAGCGGACGTAGAGCTTCTCGATCCGCTTGGCCAGCTGCTCCGGGGTGTCCTTCGGGTGCTCCTCCCGCTGCTTCTTCACGAAGTTGAGCACCACCGGGCGCTGGACGCGCAGCACGGTGTCGAGCACCTTGTTCAGGGCCGGCTTCGGCCTGCCCTCGTCGTCGAACGCCTTGTCCAGCGGGTTCAGATCCATGGCCGTGCTCTCCTCGGGAACGGGACGGTGGTCGTCGGCCCCACTATATGCACAGCACACTGAGCGCACAGCCGGGCGGCGGCCCGTCCGTCAGGTGCCGGGCAGCCGGGAGACGGAGGGGTCGACCTGCTGGAAGGAGTCCGGGAAGTCCGCGCGCAGCCGGACCAGCTCCCGGGCGAAGGCGTCGAGGTCCCGGTCCTCCTGGCTCACGGGCTGCCACTGCCGGGCCGGCAGCGCGTGCCCGGCGTCGTCGAGGGCCACCATGACCATGAGGCAGTTGGTGGTGAGCTCGAGCTGCCCGGTGGCGGGGTCCCCCGACCAGCAGTTGACGGAGATGTGCAGGCCGCGGGCCGCCGTGTGGATGAGGCGGGCCCGGACCTCGACGAGGTGGCCGATGTGCATGGGCCGGTAGAACCGGACGCCGCCCGCGTAGACGGCGATCACCGGCCGCCCGGCCCACCGGGAGCCGCACACGTACGCCGCCTCGTCGATCCACCGCATCGCGGTCCCGCCGTGGACCTTGCCGCCCCAGTTGATGTCCGTGGGGGCGGCGAGGAAGCGCAGCACGGTCTCCTCGGCCGTGCCCTGGTCCGTGTACCGCTGCTCGGCCATCAGCTTCTCGATGCTGTTGCGCAGCTCGATCCGCCGCCGCGTGACCGCCTGCTGCTGGCGCTCGAACTCCGTCTCGGGGGCCCACTGCGGGACGGGTGTGGGGCGGCCGTCGCCGTCGACGGCGACCATGATGATCAGGCACGTGTCCTTGAGGGTCACCCCGTGGTCGCGGGGGTCCGCGGAGGCCACCTCCACGCGGATGTGCATCGAGGACCGGCCGGTGTGGACGATCTTCGCGGCGACCTCGACCATGTCCCCCACGCAGACCGGTCGGTCGAAGTGGATGTTGCCGACGTAGGCGGTGACGCAGTAGGAGCGCGACCAGCCCACGGCGCACGCGTAGGCCGCCTTGTCGATCCACTCCAGCACGCGCCCGCCGTCCACGGTGCCGGTGCGGCCGGCGTCCGTGGGCGCGGCGAGGAAACGGAGGACGGCGGTGTCACGTGCGGCCATGCCCACAGTGTGGCACGACTCACTCCCCCAGCGGTCCCCAGGCGTTGAGCCGCCGGAGCCTGTCGGACTTCTTGTGCGCGTGCCCCTCCATCCGCACGAGGATGTCGTCGAGGGCGGCGATGGCGTCCACCACGAAGGGGCCCTTGTTGAGCATCACGCACTCGGCGCGCTGCCCCATGGCCGCGTCCGTCACCTCCGCGCGGGAGGGCAGTCCCTCCTTGGCCAGGCTCTCCAGGACCTGCGTGGCCCACACCACGGGGACGTGCGCGGCCTCGCACAGCCACAGGATCTCCTCCTGGACCTCGGCGAGGCGCTCGAAGCCGGCCTCGACCGCGAGGTCTCCCCGGGCGATCATGACGCCCACGTCCTGCCACCGCATGGCCTCCACGAGCATCCCGGGCAGCGCCTGGAAGCCGCCCACGGTCTCGACCTTCAGGGTGACGTCAAGGGCCGTGCTGCCGATCCGTGCCAGCTCGTCCAGCAGGTCCCTGACGTCCTGGCGCGAGCGCACGAAGGACATGTTCACGATGTCGGCGTGCTCGGCCACGAAGGGGAGGTGGGAACGGTCCTCGTCGGTCAGCGCGGAGATGTTCAGCTCCGTCTCCGGCAGGTTGATGCCCTTCCCGGCCCGCAGCTTCGCCCCGCCGGGCCGCGCCTGGAGCACCTCCAGCTCGATCTCGTCCGGGTGCACGGACGCGATCCGGCAGCGGATCCTCCCGTCGTCGAGCCACACGGGCTGGCCCTGCCGGGCGTCGGCGAACGCCTCGGGCAACGAGCAGCCGATCCGGTGGGGCCCGGTGTCCCGCACCGGTGCGGGGGACATGTCCCGGGTCAGCACGAGCGTGTCCCCGGTGTGCACGCGCAGGTGCTGCTCCACGGCCGGGAGCTCCCCGAGCGTGCCGCGCGAACCGTCCTCCGCCTCGACGGCGAGGCCCGTGGCGAAGTAGACGGTCTTGGAGCACTCGACCAGGGCCCCGGCCCCGGAGGTCCCGAGCACCCGCAGCGTGCGCCCCGAGCCGCGCGCGTCCTTCAGCCGCAGCCTCTCCCCCCGGCTGCGGGCCGCGGCCCAGGCGGGGTCGGCCACGGGCACGGCCGGGGCGTCGTCGTCGGCCCCGGGATCGGGGTCGCCCAGCCAGAGGCGGGCCGGGACGGTCACCCGCCCGGTGCTGTCCCGGGTGGGCCGGATCTTCCGCACCTGCGGTCCCGGCTCGAGCGGGCCCGTGCGCAGCTTGGGTCCGGCCAGGTCCATGGCCACGCGGACCTCGCGGCCCAGGGCCCGCTCGGCGGCGCGGACGTGCTCGACCATGGCCGCCCACTGCTCGGGCCCGTCGTGGGCGCAATTGACCCGTGCCACGTCCATCCCGGCACGGACCATCTCCGCCACGAGGTCCGGGTCCCCAGCGGCCTCGGACGGGAAGGTCACCATGATCCGCGTGCTGCGCTCCTCCCGTGCCGCCCCGAACAGCGCGGCGGTGTTCCGGCTCAGCACCTGCGCCCCGGGGAGTTCCGGCCCCTCGAGTTCGACGCCCGGGTCGGGGACCTCCGCGACGGCTCCCGGGTCCCCCTCGGTCCGCCCCGCGAGCACGCCGAGGGTCTCGACGACGGCGAGCAGGTGGGTCATGACCCCCGCCTCCATGCGGCCGAGGGAGGACAGGCCGAGCCCGCTGAGGTCCTGCTGGAGGTCCCGGACGTCACGGCTGCGCACGGCGACGTAGTCCACGAGGTTCAGGGCCGAGCGACGGTGGCGGGGGTTCACCTGCTCGAGCTCCGGAGCGGCGGCGCGTCTGGCCCGGACGACGACGTCGACGAGGGCCCGGACGCGCTCGAGCAGCTCCCCGGCCCGCTCCCTGCGGTCGGTCACGGCCCGCCCCCGGCGTCCTGGTGCCCGCCGGCGTGCCGAGCGGTGAGTGCCGCCACGTCCTGGGCCGTCATGCCGATCCCCTCCCGTTCCCCACCCGTGCCCTCCGGCGCCCTGCCGGGGCGAGGCCCTGTCCCGCACCGGGCGCAGGGCGGAGGGCGCCACGTCCCCGTGTCCTCCCATGATCCTCCTGGTCAGGCCCGCTGTCAGCCGCTCCCGCGGGCGTGCCGCACGGCCGTCGGGCCGGCGTCGGACGGGGGCTCAGGCGGCTCGGTCGAACGGGGACCGGCGCAGCCGGTAGCCGTGCACGGGGATCAGCTTGCGGGAGCCCGTGCCCGCCTCGAGGATCCAGAGGATCCCGAGGTGCGGCGCGCTCTGGCCCACGGTCCCCACGTGGCGCAGGCGGTCCTGCTCCCACACCTCGATCCGGTCGCCCGGGCGGATCTGCTCGGGGTCGGCGACCCAGCTCCCGGCCGGTTCCCCGGCGGTGGTCGGTGCGTCGGCGGTGGTCGGTGCGTCAGGGGTGGTCGGTGCGTCGACGAAGGTCATGGCGGCACGTCCTCTCGGTGGGGGTCTGCTCCGGGCCGGGCGGCGCGGTGCAGGACGATGGCGGGTCGGGCTGCTCGCACCGCCGGGCCGATCCGGTCCCGCGGTGCCTGCCCCGGCCCTCTCGGCGTCGGCGTCAGGACTCCCCCAGGATGGCCTCCGGACGTGGCCGGAATGTTTCGGTCCGGTTGACGGGCCGTGCCGTCGGCACGGCGGGCCTGTGAGACTCGCCACGGTGCGACCGGCGGTTAGGCTCGTGCCGATGCCGCCGCCCGGCCCGGGAGCGGCGCCCCCGCACCGGAAGGGACCACCGTGACCACGTCGCCGATCGACTCGGAGAACGTCAGGGCCTACGTCGAGCGCATGGCCTCGGGCGAACCCGCCCCGGGCGGGGGTGCTGCCGGGGCGCTCCAGGCGGCACTGGCCGCGGCGCTGCTCGCGATGTCCGCCCGCTACTCCACGGGGTCGGGGCGCACGGCGGACGCCGAGCGCACGGCCGCCCGCGCCGAGGAGCTGATCCCCGCCGCGCTGCGGCTCGCCGACGCGGATGCGGAGGCCTTCCGGGCCCTGTCCGCGGCGTACGCGCTGCCGCAGGACAGCGACGAGCAGCGGACGGACCGGTCGCGGGCCGTGCAGGAGGCCACCACGGGGGCGGCGGGTCCGCCCCGGGACCTGATCGGCGTGGGCGCCGAGGTGGTGGAGCTGGCCCGCGAGCTGTCCGGGTGGTGCAACCCGAACGTGCTCAGCGACGTCGCGGCGGCCGCCGAGGCGGCGCGGGCGGCCGTGGCCACGGCCGTGGTGACCCTCGAGATCAACCTGCGGCCCCTCAAGGACCCGTCGGCCGTCGATCGGCTGCGGGCGGAGGTGGGCCGCGGGGAGCGGGCCGTCGACGACGCCGCGGAGCTCGCACGCCGGGTCCGGGAGCGCGTACGGGACTGAGCCCGGCCCCGCCCCGGCACGCCGGACCGGGACGAGGTGCGCGGCCGTGCCCGCTCAGGACGAGGGAACCACCGGACGGCGCACCCCGACCGACCCCGCGACGGCCAGCAGCGAGAGGACCGCGCCGCACAGGAAGGCCGCGCGCACGCCCTCGGCGGCCGCCTCGGTGCCCGCCGCGTCCGAGGCCACGGTGCCGAGCGTCATGACCGTGACGAACAGCGCGGCCCCGGCGGCGCCGGCCACCTGTTGCACGGTGCCCACGACGGCGGAGCCGTGCGCGTGCAGCTCGTGCGGCAGCGAGCCGAGGCCCGCGGTGAACAGCGGCGTGAACACGAGCGCGAGGCCCACGCTCAGCACCACGTGGGCGACCAGCACGGCGGCCACGGGTGTCGTGGCCGAGACCAGGGTGAGGCCCCACAGCGAGGCGCTGACGACCACCGTCCCGGGCACGAGGAGCACGGTCGGGCCCGACCGGTCGTACACGCGTCCCACCACGGGCGCGAGCAGCCCCATGACGAGCCCGCCGGGCAGCAGCAGCAGACCGGTCCCCAGCGGATCGAGGCCCTGCACGTTCTGCAGGTAGAGCGGCAGCACGATGAGCGTGCCGAACAGCGCGGTCACGCTGACGCCGAGCACGACCGTGGCCATGGTGAAGGTCCGCGAGCGGAAGGTGCGCAGGTCCAGCAGCGCCCGGTCGGCGCGCTGCAGCCGCGTCTGCCGCCGCACGAAGACGGCGAGCGCCGCGGCGCCCACGCCCAGGGGGACCCACGGCGGCACCACGGTGAGCGCGCCCTCCGCGAACGAGCTGAGGCCGTAGACCAGGCCGCCGAACCCCAGCGCCGAGACGACCACCGACAGGACGTCCAGGGACGCGGCCCGGGGCTCGGTCACGTCGGGCATGCGCACGGCGCCGAGCACCAGGGACGCCACCGCGATGGGGAGCACGGCCAGGAACATCCAGCGCCAGTCCAGGACGCTGAGGATCACCCCGGAGATCGTGGGGCCGACGGCCGGGGCCACCGAGATGACGATCGCGATGTTGCCCATCACCCGCCCCTGACGGGTCGGGGCCACGAGCGTCAGCACCGTGGTCATGAGCAGCGGCAGCATGATGGCCGTTCCGCCCGCCTGGACCACGCGCCCGGCCAGCAGCACCCCGAAGCCCGGGGCCGCGGCGCAGATCAGGGTGCCGGTGCTGAAGAGGCCCATCGCGGCCAGGAACACCGGGCGGGTGTCGAGCCGCTGGAGCAGGAAACCGGTGACCGGGATGACCACGGCCATGGTCAGCATGAAGGCCGTGGTCAGCCACTGTCCGGCGACCGCGGTGATCGACAGGCTGTCCATGAGGCTCGGCAGTGCCACGCCCATGATCGTCTCGTTGAGGATCACCACGAACGTGGAGGCCAGCAGCAGGCCGATGACGAGGCGGTCGCGGGCGGCGAGGTCGGCCGGCGGCGGCGTGTGCGGGGCGGTGGCCGCGGGAGCACCGGGTGCCGGGGCCGGGGCCCCGGGAGGGGCGGGCGCGCCCGCGGGCACGGGCAGCGGGATGTCGTCGGGCATGGTCCGGTTCCTTCGGGCGTCGGGAGGGCGGCGACCGCCGAGGGGCGGGTGCCACCCGTAGAGCTTAGGCCCGGGACGCCCGGACCGGCGCCGCCGGCGGACCCGGGCCTCCGACCGGGACAATGGACCGCATGCGCAGATTCCTCAAGGACGCCGGCGTGCACGCCGAGATCGCCCCGGACGGTTTCACCGAGGGCGGCTTCGTCCTGTCCATCGGCGGGGCCGAGCAGTCCCACGTGAACCTGGCGCACCCGGAGGAGGTCTTCTACGAGTACCTGCGGCGGATCGCCAACGTGGCCGACGTCGTGGCGGCCCCCGGCGCCCCGGTCACGGCCGTGCACCTGGGCGCCGGAGCCCTGACCCTGGCGCGGTACGTGGCGGCGACCCGGCCGGGCTCCGCCCAGACCGCCGTCGAGCTGGAGCGGGAGCTGCCCGGCTTCGTGCTGGACGCGCTGCCGCTGCCGGCCGGGGCCGACGTGCGCGTCGTCGTCGGCGACGCCCGGGCCGCGCTGCCCGACGTCGTCGCCCCCGGGTCCGCGGACCTCGTGGTCCTGGACGTCTTCTCCGGCCGGGACGCGCCCCCGCACCTGACGGAGCCCTCCTTCTACGCCGAGGTGGCCCGCGTGGTGGCGCCCACCGGGGTCCTCGCCGTCAACGTCGGCGACGACCCGGGGCTCTCGTTCTTCGCCGGCCAGGCGCTCGCTCTGCGATCCGTGTTCGCCGACGTGTGGTGCCTGGCCGAGCAGCGCCTGCTCACGGGCCGCTACCCCGGCAACCTCGTCCTGGTGGCCGGCCGCCGTCCCCTGCCCCGCGGGTGGGCCGGGTCCCTCGACGCCGCGGGCCCCCACCCCGCGTCCGTCCTGGACGGCCTCGGCCTGGAGGAGTTCCTCGGCCGGCTCCGGTGAGCCGTCCGCCGGCGGGGCGGCCGCCACCCGGCACGTCCCCCGGCGCTGCACCCCTGGCCCTTCACCCCCGAGCCTTCGTCCCCCCGCCCCCGGCGCCGCGCACCGGGTACTCCTCACGGGCCGGGCGGGGACCTGAACCGGCCCTGCTCGTCGAAGGACGGGCCCCGGTCGTGGACGGGGAAGGTCGCGAAGGCCGGGACCTCGTAGGGGTGCGCCCGGGCCATGGCCTGCAGGACGTGCTCCCGCTCCGCGGCCGGGTACAGGACCTCGATCCGGACCTCGTCGACCTCCTCGGGCCGCCCGACCTCCCCGATCGCGGGGTCCGACCCCGGCAGGGGCGTGAAGCGGCCGGTCCCCCGGCTCACGAACGCGGCGTGGGAGTACGGCCCGAGGCGCCCGGCCCCGGCGTCGCCGAGGGCCTGCAGCACGGCCTCCGCGTGGGTCCCGGGGACGAACACGACCAGGCAGTGGTGCCGGGTGCTCGGGGGCTCAGTGGTCATGGGGCGCGCACACCTCCGGTTCGACGTGGTCGGCGGGCTCCAGCTGGATCGTGGAGTGCTGGACGGAGACGGGGAAGTGCTCGGCCACGCACCGCTGGATCCGGCCCAGGGCCTCGGCCGAGCCGCCCGAGTAGAAGTACTGCTCGTCGAGCACCACGTGGGCGGTGAGCACCGGCAGGTCCGAGGAGATGCGGGAGGCGTGCAGGTCGTGGACCTCCACGACGTGGGGCAGCTCGAGGATGTGTCCGCGGACGTCCGCGAGGTCCAGGCCCGGCGGGGTGCTCTCCATGAGCACGGACAGCGACTCCACGAGCAGCCGGATGGTCCGCGGAACGATCAGCGCGCCGATCAGCAGGGCCACGACGGCGTCCGCCTGCATCCAGCCGGTCAGGGTGATGACGACGGCGGCGACGATGACGGCGACCGAGCCCAGCGCGTCGTTGAGGACCTCGAGCATCGCGGCGCGCAGGTTGAGGTTGCCGCGCCGTCCGCCCGCGAGCACGGCCATGGACACGAGGTTGCCCACCAGGCCCACCGCACCGAAGACGAGCAGCTCCACCGAGGCCACGGGGTGCGGGTCGATGAAACGCCGGATCCCCTCGACCACGACGAACAGCCCGACGGCCAGCAGCACGCCCGCCTGCAGGGCGGCGGCCACGATCTCGGCGCGCCGCCACCCCCATGTGCGCCGGGCCGACGGTGGGCGCAGGGTCAGGTGGGCCGCGACGAGCGCGAGGAGCAGCCCGCCGGCGTCGGTGAGCACGTGGGCCGTGTCGAGCAGCAGCGCCAGGGAGCCGGTCCACAGCGCGCCGACCAGCTGGACCACGAACAGCGTGGCCGTGATCCCGAAGGCGGTCGCGATCCGCCACCGGTCCGACCCGCCGTGGGCGTGGCCGTGTCCGTCCCCCGCGCCCGCGGGGTCTGCGGCGTGGTCGTGCACCATGCCTCCATCGTAGGACGGCGCCGCGGCTTCCCGCCCGGCTCAGCCGGTGGTGAACCCGCTGAACTCCCCCGTGGCCGGGCCGTAGTGGGAGTCCACTTTCATGACGGCGCCGGGCGCGCTCCCGCCGTGCAGGGACCGGAGCAGGTCCCGCACGGCGCGGCGCGGGCCCTCGGCCACGACCCACACGGTGCCGTCCTCGTTGTTGACGGCGAAGCCGTGCAGGCCCAGCCGCTGCGCCTGGCGGGCGGTCCAGTAGCGGAAGCCCACGCCCTGCACCGAACCGTGCACGACGGCGTTCAGGCGCAGCGGTTCGTCGAGGTCGAGCTCCTCGGGGTCGCGTCCGTCGGAGGCCCCCGGGTGGATCGGCGGCAGCGTCACGGTGCCACCTCCCCGGAGCCGGGCTGGATGGGGTCGTGGTGCGTGTCCATGACGCCAGACTAGATGGCGCGGTGCCACGGGGACACCGCACGAGGACGTCGCCCGGGCAGGGGGCTGCGGCCCGGACCCCTGCCCGCGGTCACACCGTGATGGCCCGCGCGGGCCGCACGACTACTCGGCCTCGGTGAGCGCGTCCGTGATGAGCGTGTCGCCGTCGCAGAAGTCGATGGTCCTGCCGATGGTCGACGGGTCGTCGAGCACGGCGGAGACGACGAGCGCCACATTGCCGCGCGCGGTCTTCCGCTCCTCGTCCCGGCCGCGGGTGCCCAGTGAGATCTTGCCCGTCGCCTCCTCCGTGGTGAGGGCGCCGGGTCCCAGCACGGTCCAGTCGAGCTCGGACTCCCGCAGGTGGTCGTCGGCGTCCGCCTTCGCCTGCGCGTAGGCGTGGAAGGGGTCGTCCTCGGGGATGCCGTGGTCCTGGCCGGCACCCATGTAGGAGACCATGACGAAGCGCCTGGCGCCGGCCATGGCGGCCGCGTCCATGGTGCGGACGGCGGCGTCCCGGTCGACGGCGTACGTGCGCTCCGGGTTCCCGCCGCCGGCGCCGGCGCTCCACACCACGGCGTCGTGCCCCTCGAGGACGTCGGCCAGCTGGGCGACGGACAGCTGCTCGACGTCGGCGACCACGGCGGTCGCGCCGGTGTTCTCGACGTCGTCGGTGTGGTCGGGGTTGCGGATGACGCTCGTGACGTCGTTGCCGCCGGTCTTGAGCATCTGGGCGAGGATCAGTGCGACCTTGCCGTGGCCGCCGATGATGCACACGTGAGACATGGGGTGCTCCTTGGGGTTCAGGGACGTGGATGTCAGGGGAGGGATGTTCCTTCCCCGACGCTAGACCGGTCCCGGAGGAAGGAACACGTCTCACGCGCAGGGCGAAACCGGGCACCGGCGCCGGACCACCCGCGGAGCCGCCGACGGCGACGGCGCCCCGACCGTCCCGGCGCGCCTCCGCCGGTCAGGAGCAGCCGGGCCGGAGCGGCGCGGCATCCCCTGCCCGCCTACTCTGCGGCGTCCTCGATGCCGGTCACCGCCGTGAGGATGAAGACCGAGTCCTCGACGGCCTCCACGGAGTGGCGCTCCACGGGGATCACGTGCAGCTGACCCGCCTCGAGCACCAGGTCCTGGCCGGCCCGGACGCGGATCCGCCCGTGCAGGACCTGGAGGCTGCCGGCGTAGGGGGCGTTGTGCTCGGCGAGCACGGCGCCCTCCTTCATGGCCAGCAGCGTCTGGCGCAGCACCTTCTGGTGCAGCAGCTGCGCCGCGCTGCGCCCGTGCGGGGCGTGACGGGCCTCGTTCAGGTGCTGCATGGCGATCTCGTTGAGGTGCTGCATGGTCATCCTCCTGGGTAGGTGATGTGGTATCCGTCGACCACGGCGAAGTCCCGCAGGGTGGCGGGGGTGAGCTTGCCGGGTCCCATGATGTGCTGGACGTCGTGGCCGCGCACGAGCAGGGCCTCGGCAACGAGGGAGCGGTGGCAGCGCCACCACACGGCCTCCGCGCACATGACGGCGACGACGCGGTCCGCCGCCAGGGCCTCCAGCTCCCCGAGGGCCTCCCGGAACGCGTCGGTCTGCATGTAGTCGGCGTAGCCGCGGAAGGACGCGTTGCGCCACGCGGTGTTGACCGAGTCCTCGGACGTGGAGCGCAGTCCCCCGAGGCCGGGGCAGTGCGTGTGGCCGATGCCGGCCACGGCGAGGGTGTCCGGCAGCTCGTCCAGGTTGAACTGGGGATTGGTGCGCGAACGCGGCACGGTCCGGATGTCGGCCAGCTCCTGCACGCCGAACTCCTGCAGCAGCGCCACGAACTCCTCGGCGGATCGGGTGGAGTGTCCCACGGTGTAGACGGTGTGCCCTGCCATGACCTCAGCCTACTGACCGGCGCCGGGGTGCGGCGGGGACCGACACCGGTCCCGTGGCGGCCACGGCGCGCGCGGCTCGTGCGTGCTCGTCAGGGCTCGCCGGGATCCGTGGCCAGCCACCGCGCCGAGCCGCCCGGGGTCCGACGGCCGGGAGCCGCCGTGGAGTCCCACGCCTCGGGCTCGAGCACGGAGAAGCGGCGACCGGTGACCGCCGCCGGCAGGATCCGGAGGAACGTGTCCTTGCGCCCGGCCTGCCACGGGAACAGAGGGAGCTCGAGCGCGTTCATCAGCTCGTGACCGGGAGGGACATCCTGGGCGTGCCCCTTGAGGACGACGCTCCAGGCCCGGCCGGCGGACGCGTCACGTCCGTCGACCTCGAAGGCGACGGACGCCCCGGAGAGGGCCCCGGCCGTCTTGGTCCCCTTCCCGGAGCGCAGGACGACCGTCCCCTCGTCCACGGCGTAGTTGACGGGGAAGATCTCCGGTTCCCCGTCCACCACCACCGCCAGCCGGCCGGTCCCGGCCGGCCCGAGCAGGTCCCAGCAGTCCTCGGCCGTCAGCTCTTCCACGTCCTCGCGGTACCAGGTCATCGTCGTCCTCTCGGCTCGTCATCACCTCCAATCTAGGCCGTGCGCCGCCGGGACGGAACGACGGTCGTGCCCTGTGGTCCTGCGCCCGGCGCCGGCGGTGCGACAATGACCCGCATGAGCGCTGTGATCGCGGGATGCGGAGATTTGGGCACGGAGATCGGGCTGCGTCTGGCCGGGCTGGGGCACGAGGTGGTGGGCCTGCGCCGCCGGGCGGAGCTCGTGCCGCCGCCGCTGACGGGAGTGTCCGTGGACCTGAGCACCGAGGTCCCCGAGCTGCCCGGCGACGTCGATCTCCTCGTCGTCGCCACGGCCGCCGACGAGCGGACCCCGGAGGCCTACGAGGCGGCCTATGTGGACTCGCTGCGGCACGTCTTCGACGGGGTGCGCGCGGCCGGGTCGCTGCCCCGCCGGGCGCTGCTGATCTCGTCCACGGCCGTGTGCGGCAGCGGCGACGGCGAGGTGGTCACCGAGGACACGCCCCCGGACCCGGTCACGCCCACGGCCCGCGTCCTGCTGGAGGCCGAGGACCTCTTCCACGAGCAGTTCCCGTACGGCACGGTGCTGCGGCTGTCCGGGCTCTACGGCCCCGGGCGGACGCGGCTGATCGACAAGGTGCGATCCGGGGACGCCGCCGGCGGCGCCGCCTGGACGAACCGGATCCACCGCGACGACGCCGCCGCGGCCGCCGTGCACCTGCTGACCATGGCGGACCAGCCGCTGACCCTGTACCTGGGCACCGACGACCGGCCCGTGCCCGAGCGCGAGGTCCTCGAGTTCGTGGCCCAGGAGCTGGGGGTGCCGCTGCCCGAGGACGTCCCGGAGGCCGACTCGCCGCCGCGCGGTGCGAAGCGGCTCTCCAACGCCCGGCTGCGGGAGTCCGGCTTCGAGTTCCGGTACCCCACGTACCGGGAGGGCTACCGGGCGGTGCTCGCCGGGGAGGGCTCCCGGCACTCCTGACCGGCCCGCACCCGCAGCACGACGTCGCGCACCTCGTAGGCGGAGATGAGGTCCACCCACGAGACCCGCGGCGGGTGCGCCACCTCCAGCGGCAGGCGCAGCAGGCGCAGCAGGAACACGTCCGTCTCCTGGATCGCCAGGAATCCGCCCGGGCAGCGGTGGGCGCCGTCGCCGAAGGACATGACCTCCGGCCGGATCCCCCGGGGCCGCGGCCGCTCCGGGCACAGCTCCAGGGCGTCCTCGCCCAGCGCCACGGGATCGGCGTTCGCCCGGCGGACCGAGAGGTCCAGCAGCGCCCCGGGCGGCACCACGTGGCGCTCACCGCCGTCCTCGAGCACGATCTCCCGGACCGCCCGGCGGTGGAGGTGCCCGACGACCGGCTCCAGGCGCAGGATCTCGTGCAGGATCGACTGCCGTTCGGGCTCACCGGCGTCCAGGTAGCGGCGGCGCAGGGCGTCGTCGTCGAGCAGGTGCCAGGCGGCGACGGCGATGAACTCGCGCGTGGTGGCCATGCCGGCCGCGGCATAGGTCAGGCACTCGACCAGGATCTCGCGGTCCGTGTACCCCTGCTCCAGCAGGTGCGACAGGACGTCGTCCTGCGGCTCCCGCCGCCGCGCCGCGATGGCCGGGCGGACGTCCCGGCGGTGGAACACGGTCATCGCCCACAGCGGGCGCACGGAGCGCACGACGGCGCGCGCCCGGCCCAGGACGCCCGGCCTCGCCGCGTCGAGCGGGACGGCGAAGAAGCACTCCAGGCGCCGGGCCATCCCCGCCACGTCCGAGTCCGTCAGGCCCACGACCTGTGCGGCGACCTCGACCGAGTAGCGCAGCGTGAGCCCCGAGAGCTCCGCCCCGCCCGTAGCGCGGACGCCCTCGACGAGCTCGTCGGCACGGCGCTCCATGAGCTCCCGGTAGCGCCGGCCCACGGTGGCCGGGGTGAAGAACCGCGCGGTGGCCGTGCGCTGGCGCCGGTGCTCGGGACCGTCCTGGTACAGCACGGGCGGGTGGTCGCCGGTCAGCCCCTTCCGGGCCGCCTCGGCGTTGAACCCGGCCTGCGTGGTGGCGTCCGCCTCCCGCAGGACCTGGCGGACGAGGGGCAGCGAGCGGACGTGCCACACGCCGTCGAGCACCTCCACCGCCGGGGCGCCGCCGGATTCGCCGGGCCGGGAGGTCCTGCGCCGGTCGCCGTGCGGGACGGGACAGCCGTCGTCGTCGCTCATGCGCTTCATGCTAACCGTGACCCTGTCCCCCGCGAGGACACCCGTCCACCGCCGTCTCCGGCGCGAGTGTGCAGTTGTTGCCGCTTCGCGCGTGCCGGGGCGACAACGACGGCACACTCGCGCGGGAGGGTCGCGGCGGAGGGTGCGGCGGAGGCGAGGGTGCGGGTCAGCGCACGGGCTCGGCCACGAGGTCGGAGACCTCCAGCTCCCCGCCCGTGATGCCGTACTGCTGCATCAGGTCGGCGGTCCGCTGGAGCCGCTCGAGGTCCAGCTCGCCCGCGTAGACCGGCAGCTCGACCTGCTCGACCGTCTCCGCGCTCACCTGGGTGAACGTGGGCACGAGCTCCACCAGCCGCTCCCGGTCGCCCTGCAGCTCCTCCGCCGAGGCGCTGATCGCCCGCTCGAACGCCGCCACGACCTCGGGGTTCTCCTGCGCGAACTTCTCCGTGGTCACCCAGCCGGCCACCGGCATGTCCGCCACCGGCCCGGAGAAGAGGTCGAAGATCTTCTGGTGCCCCGCCGCCTCGGCCACGGCCTGGAAGGGCTCGACCTGCCAGATGGCATCCACCTCTCCGCGCTCCAGGGCGGCGCTCATGTCCGGGAGTGGCATCTCCACCAGGTCGACGTCCTCGGGGTCGAGGCCCGCGTCCTCCAGCTGGGCGTAAACGGCCACCGTGCCGATGTTCTGCAGGTTGTTCACGGCCACCGTCCTGCCTGCGAGGTCGGCGGGACGGCTGATATCGGAGCCGGCGACGACGTAGATGCCGTGGTCGGTGGCGCCGACGTCGTTGCCCGCCACCAGACGGAGGGGCAGGCCCTTCTCGGCCGCCAGCAGGGCCGAGGTGTAGTTGGCGTAGGTGATGTCCAGCTCCCCGGAGATCAGCGCCGGAACGGCCGAGGCACCGCCCCCTGTTGGCACGAGCTCCGCGTCGAGGTTTTCTGCCTCGAACAGGCCCGTCTCCTCGGCGTGGACAGCGGTGGCGGTGTGGACCAGCGGGAAGTACCCGATCCGGACGGCCTCGGCGCCGCCCTCCTCGTCGTCGGCCTCGGCGCCTCCGCCGCAGCCGGCGAGCCCGAGGGACAGGACGGCGAGGACGGGCAGCAGGACGGGACGGCGGTGGGCGGTGGTGCGGAACATGGATCGGCCTTTCGTCGGCGGAGCGGAGCAGAGGTCGTGCGGAGATGTCAGGAGCGGAGATGTCAGGAGGGGAGCGAAGGAACGACGGCGCGGCGGGAGCTCAGCGCTCGAGCTCCACGCGCACAGGCAGCGAGCCCCACGCGCGCAGGGTGTTGTTCAGGTGGCGGCGCGGGCGGCCCGCGAGCTCGATGCGGCGCACGCGCGGGAGCATGGCGTGCAGCAGGGCCTCGGCCTCGAGCCGGGCCACGTGCTGGCCCACGCACTGGTGGATGCCCATGCCGAAGCCGACGTGCCCGGAGGGGTCGCGGGAGAGGTCGAACTCGTCGGGGCGGTCCCAGCGCCGCGGGTCCCGGTTGGCGGAGCCCAGGAACAGGAGCACCTTCTCGCCCGCCGGGATCCGGGTGCCGGCGACGGAGACGTCCTGCGTCGTCGTGCGGAAGAACGTCTGGACCGGGGACTCGAGCCGCACGGCCTCGTCGAAGGCGGTGCGCATCAGCGACGGGTCCTGCCGCAGACGGTCCCACTGCCCGGGATGGGTCGCGAGGGCGTACAGGATCGCGGAGAGCGCGTGCACGGTGGTGTCGACGCCCGCGGTGAGCAGGGAGCGGACGATGAGCGGGGCCTGCTCCGGGGTGATCTCGCCGCGGTCGGCGGCGGCCCAGATGTCGGCGCCGAAGCCCTCGGGGGCCAGCGCCTCGCGGGCGCAGCGGGACCCCACCCAGCCGCTGAGCTCGGCCACGCGCGCAGCTCCCTTCTCCACCAGGTGGTTCGGCGGGCCGAAGGCGTTGAAGGCGTGGTCCCCGTAGGGCAGCAGGTTCTCGCGGCCCCCCTGCGGCAGCCCGACGGCGTCGGGGAACACCCGCAGCGGGAATGCCCCGGAGAGCCGCTCCGCGGCGTCGAACTCGGGATCCCCGGAGAGCACCTCGGCCACGAGCCGCTCGGCGTCGGCGGCCCAGGCCGCCCGCAGCTTCCGCAGCGCCCGCGGGCTCAGGACGTCGGCCAGCACGTGGCGCGGGGCGTCGTGCCGGGGCGGGTCGGCCTCCAGCAGCAGGCTGGGCGGGCGCCAGGGCTTCTCCGTGGTGAAGTTGGACAGGCCCACGCCGGCGGCGGACTGGAACCGCTGCCAGTCGGTCAGCGCCGCGTGGACCTCGGCGTGGCGGCCCATGGCCCAGACGCTGCAGCACTCGAGGAACACGACCGGGCCGGCCTCGCGGAGGGCCTCGTGGAACGGGTGGGGGTCGGTGAGGACGTCGTCGCCGAAGGGGTCCTCGGCGAGCACGGGCGCAGCGGTGGTGGGAACGACGGTCATGGCAGGGCCTCTCGGTCGGGCGGCGCGGTCACAGGTCCACGGTCAGGCGGGGCGTCAGCGAGCGCGAGACGCAGGGCATCATGCAGGTTCCGGCCTCCCGCTCGTGCGGGGCGAGGACGGAGTCGCGGTGGTCGGGGGTCCCGGCGAGGACGTCGGTCTCGCAGGTGCCGCACAGGCCCTGCTCGCAGGAGGCCAGGACGGTGCGGCCGGCCTCGCGCAGGGCGTCGAGGACGGTGCGGTCGGCGGGCACCTCCAGCACCCGGCCGCTGCGGGCCAGCTCGAGCTCGAAGGACGCGCCCCCGGCCGGGGCGGCATCGGCGGGCGCGGTGAAGTGCTCCACGCGCAGGCCCCCGGGCGGCAGCGCCAGCTCGGGTTCCAGGCCCAGCAGCGGGGTGAGGAAGCGCTCCGGGCCGCACGCGTACACGCCGGCCGTCCCGTCGAGCGCTCCGATCGCCTCGCGCAGGTCGCACCGTCCGGCGACGGAGGTCTCGACGAACTCCACCTTCCCGCCGTGCCGCTCCAGCTCGGCCAGGAACGGCATGGCGGCGCGGCTCCGGCCGACGGCCACGCAGCGCCAGGTCACCCCCAGCCGCTCGGCCTGCTCGATCATGGGCAGCAGCGGGGTGATGCCGATGCCGGCGCCGAGGAAGAGATAGGACGGCGCCGGGCGCATCCGGAAGGTGTTGCGCGGTCCCCCGAACGGTACGACGTCGCCCACGCGCAGCTGCTCGTGCACCCACCGGGAGCCGCCGCGGCCGGCCGGGTCGAGCTTGATCCCGACCCGGTAGGTCGTGGGGTCCCAGCGGTCCCCGCACAGCGAGTACTGCCGGATCCGCCCCTCCCCCAGGTGCAGGTCGACGTGTGCGCCGGGGGCCCAGTCGGGCAGCCGGCCGCGGTCGGGGGCGGCCAGCGTCAGGGCGACGGTGTGCTCGGCGACGGCCTCCTTGGCGACGACGGCGAGCCCGGCCGGACCGCGGTCACGGCCGCGAACGCCGTCGTGCTGGTGGCTGGGCCCGCGGCCGTGCACGCCGTCGTGCTCCGGGGTGCGCGTGCCGGCGAACGGAAGGGTGGTGGACATCGGACCTCCTCGGTGCTGATGTCCTCCAGTGTTCGGTGTGGTCTGCGTCACACACCACAGCACTCTCAATGGTTGAGAGAGTGTCAGCCCGTTCCGTCGAGCCGGCGGGTGACGGTCGCGGCGGCGATCCGCAGCAGGGGCTCCCACTGCCGCGCCTGCGGCGCGTTGGGCACGACGACGGAGAGCGTGGCCACGGCCCTGCCGTGGCGGAAGACCGGTGCGGCGATCCCGGTGGCGTCAGGGTGCAGGTAGCCGGGGCAGTAGGCGGAGCCGGTGCGCCGGATCGTGGCCAGCAGTCTCCTCAGCTGCATCGGGGCCGCGGGCGTGTGCTCGGTGAACGACTCGAGCGGGCCCGCCAGCACCTCCTCCTGGAACGCGGGATCGCTGTGCGCCAGGAGCACCAGCCCGGACGAGGACGCGTTCAAGGGGATCCGCCCGGCGATGCGGGTGTAGTTCACGACCACGTCCGGGGCGCTGAGCCGCTCCAGGAACAGCACCTCCGTGCCGTCCAGCACCCCGATCTGGGCGTGCTGGCGCACCTGGGCGTGCAGGTCCTCGAGCACCGGCATGGCCGCCTCCCGCAAGGACAGCGCCGACGACGCCCGGGCCGCGACCTCCCACAGCCGCACGCCCAGCCGGACCCGGCGGGCCTCGTCCCGCTCGAGCCAGCCGTGCTCGGTCAGCTCGGCGACCAGCCGGGAGGCCGTTGCCAGGTGCAGGCCCGTGCGCCGGGCCAGGTCGGAGACGGTGAGCCACTCCTCCCCCTGCCGGAACGCCTCGACCAGGCGCACGGCGCGGGAGAGCACGGACTCACCGGACTGGGTGCGCGCCACCGTCGATCACCACCGATCCTCGTCGCTCGTGCACCGGCGCCCTCTCGATCACCCTGGTGATCCCGCGCCCGTGGGGGCAGACAAAGCCCCGCCCCGCCTCTAGTCTGAAGCGCACACGAGGACCAGCCCACTGACGTGCGGCGCGTGTCCGCCGCCCGTCCATCGGCCCGACCCGGAAGGACCCGTCATGAGCAGCGGACCCCACGACCAGATCAAGCACCCCGACTCCCTCACGGGCACCTCCGAGGCGGACGCGCCCGAGGCGCCCGTCGTGCGCGACAGCAGTGACGTGCTCGAGGACCGTGACGTGCTCGACGATCCGACCCTCCGGGGACAGGACGAGGCCGACCCCGACGACGAGGACGCCCACGGCGAGTCCACCGGAGTCGGTGAGACCGACCTCGACCCCGACGACGACGACGTGAGCTGATGGCTCTCCGGGCGTCGTCGACATCGTTCGCCGCTGTCGGCCGACGACCGCCGGCGTAGGCTCCCGCCATGTCCGGCACGGAGTACGAGACCTGGGGCGCCGGCGAGCGGGTCGTGCTCGTCCACGGCTCCTTCGCGACGGGGCCTCTGGAGTGGGAGGGACAGCGGGTCCTGGCCGAGCTGGGCTACCAGCTGGTGGTGCCCACGCGTCGCGCCTATCTGCCCGGCCACGCCGGCGAGGGCGAGGACTTCCTGACGGACGGCGACGACGTCGCGGAACTGCTCGGGAACGGCGCCCACCTCGTCGGCCACTCCTACGGCGGGCTCTCGGCGATGGTCGCCGCCGCCGCCCGTCCGGAGGCCGTCCGCTCCCTCGTCCTGGCCGAGCCTCCCGTCTTCGGCGCGGCCCCGGAGCACCCCGCGGTGGCCGCGCTGCGAGAGCGGACGGAGGCGGTGTTCGCCCGCCAGGGGACGGACCAGGAGTTCGTCGACGCCTTCCTACGAGCCGTGGGCACCTCCGTCGAGGACCTGCCGCAGGAGCTCGTCTCGGACATGGAGGCCATGGCCCCGGCGGTCCGGCTCGGTCGCCCGCCGTGGGGGACGCCGGTGCCGCTCGGGCCACTGGCCGGGGCGCGCTTCCCGGTCCTGGTGGTCTCCGGCAACCACCACCCGGCCTTCACCGCCATGTGCGAGGCGCTCGCACGGGACCTCGGGGCCGAGCACCGCACGGTCGAGGGCGCCGGGCACGAGGTGCAGCTGGTCACCGAGGGGTTCAACGCCGCGCTCCTGGAGCTGTGGCGCCGCGCCGGCACCACGACCACCTGAGCACCGCGCCGAGGGCAATGGCTCGGGGAGCACCGTCGCCGGGTTCGGCGTGCGGCCCTCCTCCCGGGGCAACAATCGTCACCGGGTTCCGGCAGGGACCGTGCCGCTCCGTAGACTCGCAATCGCAAATGCATTGACCTCGAGGAGCCCCCGTGCCCGAGACCCTCCCCTCCGAAGCGATCCAGCGCGCCGCCGTGGCCATGGCACGCACCCTCCGTCCCTGGGTGGAGAGCCATGCGCCGGTGGCGGGCGATCCGCAGTCCTGGACCACCCGCGCCCAGCACGAGGACAGGGTCAACGGCCGGCCCCACCGCAGGTACAGCATGGACGACCCGCGCTTCCTGCTGCGCCTGCTCATCCAGGACCGGAAGCAGTTCGACCACCAGGTCACCCCCCTGCACAGCAGCTGGGCCCGGGAGATCGTCCACCACCTCAACGTCTGTGCCCACGAACCGCTGACGGTCACCGCGGCGGAGGTCGCCCGCGCCACGGACACCATGCGCCTGCTCCTGGAGAGCCTCGGACTCCACGAGCCGGCCGACGTCGACGTCCCCGCCGCGGACCCGGACGCGAACGCACCGCGGAACGAGCCGGAGGACTCCGCCGGGGCCGGCCCCGCAGCTCCCGCGTGCGGGGTCGAACCGGCCGAGGCCCACGACGGCGTCCCCTTCGAGCGGGACGACCTGCCGCCGGGGACACGGCAGGCGCGCCTGACGGCCGGCCCGCTGACCGTCACGGTCCTGTTCCGGGAGGCCGTCAACTACGCCCTGGTCAACAACGACGTCAGCCCGCTCCTGGAGATCCGCGTGCACAACACGGACCCCGTGGCCGCCCACGTGCTGGAGGAGCTGGTCCTGGTCCTGGACGACGCCCTCGACGACGGCGCCATGGGCACACCGCGGCGCGTGGACCGGGTCACCGTGGGCGCCGGGGAGGAGCTGCTGCTCGACGGCGCGGACGTCGCCTGGCCGCTCAGCCACGAGGCCTTCGCCGCCCTCGACGAGGCCCGCACGGTCTCGCTGCGGATCAACGCGACCGTGGACGGCCGGGTCACCACGGAGACCACCAGCGTGCGCCTGCTCGCCCGCGACGAGTGGTACGCCCGGTCCATCCCGGAGCTGCTGGCCGCTTTCATCACCCCGAACGCCGCCGGCGTCCAGCAGATCCTGGAGCGGGCCTCCGGCGTGCTGGCCGAGCGCACGGGAGACCCCTCGCTGGACGGCTACCAGGGCGGGCCCGAACGGGCCCTGGAGATCGGGCAGGCCGTCTACGAGGCGCTGGTCTCGTTCGGCATCCGCTACGCCGAGCCGCCGGCCTCCTTCGAGACCACGGGGCAGAAGATCCGTCCCGTCGACGCGGTGCTCGCCGAGCGGTGGGGCACGTGCCTGGACCTCACCGTGGCCTGCGCGGCGGCCCTGGAGCAGGCGGGCCTGAACCCCGTCGTCGTCCGGGTCCCCGGGCACGCCTTCGCGGGCTTCCTCACCGAGGAGGCGCAGCTGCCCGAGCTCGCGCTCACCGACCCGGGGATCATCCAGAACTTCGTCCGCGGCGGTCTGCTGCTCCCCCTGGAGACCACGGCCGTGGTCGAGGGCCGCGCCCTCGGCTTCGAGCGGGCCCGGCTGGCCACTGCGCGCCACTGGGACACGGACGGCGAGATCCACCACGTCCTGGACGTCGCCGCGGCCCACCGCAGGATCCGCCCCCTGCCCCGCGTCCGGCGGGTCGAGGGCGGGATCGTCATCGAGGTGGAGAAGGCGGCCCCGGCCCCGCTGCCCGCCCCCGGGCGGCGCGCCGCAGGAGGGACGGCGGCCAGCGGGACGACCGCGTTCCCCCCGCGGGTCCGCACGTGGCGCTCGGCGCTGCTGGACCTCAGCCTGCGCAACCCGCTCCTCAAGCTCAAGAAGACCGGGGCGGTGTCCCTGGTCGTCCCGGAGCGCACCCTCCCCGACCTCGAGGACCGCCTGGCCAGCGGCACCGTGCTGCGTCTGCGCTCCGGGGAGGACCTCTCCGACATCGCGGCGGCCCAGGGGAAGCGCTCGGCCGCCGAGATGGACGACGCCACGCTCGACGCGATCCTGCGGACCGAGCACACCGTCCACGCCCGGACCACGGACGCCCGGCACGGCACGGTGCTGGACGGCCTGCGCCGCAAGGCCAAGGTCGTCCTCGAGGAGACCGGCGCGAACAACCTCTTCGTCACCCTGGGCGCGCTCTCCTGGCAGGACAAGCAGGGCAAGGAGGCGCTCGCCCCGCTCTTCCTGGTGCCGGTGGTGCTCACCGGGCGCAAGAACCAGGAGTTCCGGATCCAGGTCGAGGACGGCGCCGAGGCCCAGCCGAACTTCTGCCTCATCGAGAAGCTCAAGCAGGACCACGGCCTGGAGGTCCCTGCCCTGTCCACGCCGCCGGTCGACGAGAGCGGCATGGACGTGGCCTCCGTGTTCGAGGAGGTGCGGCGGACCATGGCCCGGCACAACCTGCCCTTCACCGTGGTCCCGGACGTCCGGCTGGCGATGCTGCAGTTCTCGACCCTCGAGATGTGGCGCGACCTCACGACCCACTGGGAGGACTTCCTCGACAACCCGGTGGTCCGGCACCTCGTCGAGACCCCCACCGAGACCTTCGTGGACCCGGTCCCCGAGCCGGAGGTCGACGAGCACGACGAGGCCGCGTCCTACCTGCCCGTCCCCACGGACGGCTCCCAGCTCAAGGCCGTCAAGTGGGCGACGGCCGGGCGCACGTTCGTGCTGGAAGGCCCTCCCGGCACCGGCAAGTCCCAGACCATCACCAACATGATCGCGGACAACCTCGCGGCGGGCCGCACGGTCCTGTTCGTCGCGGAGAAGCAGGCGGCCCTGCAGGTGGTGCGGGACCGGCTGGAGAAGGTCGGCCTCGGCCCGCTCGCCCTCGAGCTGCACGGCCGGCAGCAGAGCACCAAGAGCGTGCGCGAGCAGCTCGTGCGCTCCTGGGACGCCCGGACGAGGACCACCTCGCCCGCGTTCGGCGTGCTCCGCGACCAGCACGCCGACAGCGTCTCCGAGCTGTGCCGTTATCCCCGGGCTCTGCACCGGCCCACGCGGGGCCGCAGCGTGTGGCAGGCGAACCAGGAGCTCCTGGCCCTGCGGGCCGCCCGGGCCGAGGCGGCCGTCCCGTCCGGTGCGGACATCACGATCCCGGGCACCCTCGTCGCCCAGCCCGAGCGGGCGGACGCCGCGCTGCGCACGGCGGCGGCGCTGGAGACCTCCCTGCCCCAGCTGGGGCACCGTCCCGACGACGACGAGTGGTGCCTCGCCGGGCCCGACCGGCCGGACGGGCCGGCGCGCGGCACCGCGCCGCTGCGACCCGTCGGCGAGCTGCTGGCCGCGCTGCGGGAGCTCGACGATCGGGCGGTCGCCCTCCTGCGCACGACCGACGACGTCGGCCGCTGGCGCACGCTGGCCGCCTGGCTGCACGACGTCGACGCGCACCGGGCGATGCCGCCGGCGCACTACCGCGAGGTGGTCTCCCGGACGTGGCACGACGACCTGTGCCGCCTCCTGGACGACGTCCGCCGGGTCCTCGCGGAGCACGGGCCCCTGCTGCACGCCGTGTACCCCGCCGCGCTCGCCGCGGACCTGGCTCCGTACCGGCAGGAGCTGGACGAGGCCCAGGGGAAGCTCTTCGGGCGAAAGAAGGCCCTTGCCGGGGTCGCCCAGTCACTGCGGCGCCTGGCCGTCGCAGCGGACGAGGAGCTGCTCGGCGACCCTGCCGCCTTCCTCGACGCCCTGGACGCCCTCCAGCACGCCGAGCAGGACCTCCGGCACCGTGCCGGGACGCTGCTGCCCACCGGCATCGGGTGGTCCCTCACCGATCGCGATCCCGTGGGCGTGCTCCACGGCGTGCTCGCCGCCGCCGAGGCGCTGCAGCACGTCCTGGCCGCCTTCCCCGGCCGGGAGGACGCCTTGAGCTCGCTCCTGGTACCGGTGGGGGGCGCCGTTCCGGACCGGGACCGCTCCCGGCGCCCGCTGGCTCCCTCGACAGCGGCCTTCGCCGACGCCTGGACGGCCGCCCTCGAGTTCCTCGGCACGACCGGGGCCTCGCTGCACCGCTGGCGCAGGGACGAGCCCGTGCTCGACCGCCTCCGGCAGGTCGCGCCCGTCTGGCAGGACCAGGTGGACCGCGAGCGGGACCGGCGGCTGCGCACGTACCGGCTCGTGGACGCCGAGCTGCAGGAGCTCGAGGATGCCGGCTTCGCCGCCCTCGCCGGCGCGCTGCGGTCCGGGACGGCCTCCGTGGCGGGCCTCGCCGAACGGCTCCGGCACGCCGTGGCCGAGGAGGTGCTCACCGACACGCTCGAGGAGTCCAACCTCACGTCCTTCGACGCGGACGCCAGGGACCGGCAGGTCGAGAGCTACCTCGAGCTCTCGGACAGCGTCCGGCAGAGCATGCGCACGGCCCTGCCGGCGCAGGTCCTCACCGCGACCGGCATCAACCGTGAACGCCCCACCCGCGAACAGGGCGAGTTCAACCGCCTCATCCACCAGAAGCGCGGCGGCTCCGTCCGCGAGATCATGGAACGGACCGGGTCGGTGCTCCAGCAGCTCACCCCGTGCCTGCTGATGAGCCCGCACTCCGTGTCGAAGTACCTGCCGGCCGGGGCGATGTCCTTCGACGTCGTGATCTTCGACGAGGCCTCCCAGATCCGGGTGGCCGACGCCATCGGCGCGATGGGCCGCTCCGGCGCCGTCGTCGTCGTGGGCGACTCCCAGCAGATGCCGCCCTCCTCGATGTTCGCCTCCTCGGGCGCCGACGACGAGGAGGGCACGGAGGACGAGGGCCTCGTCGTGGCCGACCAGGACTCCATTCTCACGGAGTCCGTGGACTCCAACGTCCAGAGCATCGGCCTCACCTGGCACTACCGCAGCCAGGACGAGTCCCTCATCGCCTTCTCCAACCGCCGCTACTACCGCGGAGGGCTCTCCAGCTTTCCGGGACCCCCGGAACGGCGTCCCGGCCTCGGCGTGACCTGGGAGCGCGTGGACGGCGAGTTCGACGGCGGCCAGGGCGGCACCCGCACCAACGAGGTCGAGGCGCAGCGGATCGTCGACGACGTCGCGCAGCGCCTCCGGGAGGATCCCGGCGCCTCCATCGGGGTGGTCACGTTCAACACCCAGCAGCGGGACCTCGTGCTCGACAAGCTCGAGCAGTCGACGGTGCGCGTGGTGCAGGACGCGCTCGTGCGCGAGGACGACCCGCTGTTCGTGAAGAACCTCGAGAACGTCCAGGGCGACGAGCGGGACGTCATCCTCTTCTCCCTCGCCTTCTCCCGGAACAAGGAGACAGGCGTGCTGCGGCTGAACTTCGGGCCCCTGACGGCGTCGGGCGGACAGCGCCGGCTCAACGTGGCGATCACCCGGGCCCGGCGCGCCATCACGATCTACAGCTCCTTCGGCCCGGAGGACATCGACCTGGCCCGGACGGGCTCCGAGGGCCTGCGGCACCTGCGCGAGTACCTGATCTTCGCCCGGGACCACGGACGGGACGCCGTCCACGTGCCCACCGGCGAGTCCTGGGACCTGCACCGCCAGGACGTGGCCGCCGAGCTGCGCAAGGCCGGTCTCGAGGTGGCCGAGGACATCGGCATGTCGAACTTCCGCGTGGACCTCGCGGCTCGGGCCTCGGGCGACCACGACTGGGTGGGGGTCCTGCTCGACGGCCCGGCCTGGGCCCACCGCACCATCGTCTCCGACCGTGACGCACTCCCCACCCAGGTGCTGACCGGCGCCATGGGCTGGCGGCACCTCGAGCGCGTGTGGCTGCCCGCCTGGATCCGGTCCCGGAGCGCGGTGGTGCAGGAGTTCGTGGACGCCACGGAGGCGGCGGTCAGGCGCCCGGCCCCGGAGAGCACACCGGCGACGGAGCCGGACGCCGTCGAGCCGTTCCCCGAGACCGTCGAGCCGTTCCCCGAGACCGAGGGCGGACTCGTGCCGAAGGGTGACCCCGCCCCGGTGGGCGTGCCCGCCGAGAGCGGCTCCGGCTCGTCGTCCGACAACGACGGGGAGCTGGTGCGCTCCGGACCGCCGCTCCCGGTTCCCGAGCCGGACACCGTGACCACCCGGCCTCCGTCGAACGACGGGGGCAACTCGTCCGAGGTGTATCGAGCGGCTCCCCATCGGGAGACGGGCTCGAGGGCGGATCTCGACGCCATCGCCGCGCCGCGGAACAAGCAACTGGTGAGGGAGAACCTCGAAGAGATCATCGCCGCGGAGGGTCCCGTCGAGGCGAGGCGCCTGGCGCGGCTGCTCGGCAACCGGTTCGGCATGCAACGGGTGCCGGCCCAGCGCCAGGAGACCATCCTGGGGTGCCTGCCGAGGAGTCGCTGCAGCAGGAGCGCGCTGGGCGCCTTCTACTGGCCCGACGACGTGGAGCCGGACGCCTGGACCGGCTTCCGCAGGACCCCTCCGGGCGGGGACAAGAGGGCCGTCACGGAGATCGCCCCGCAGGAGCTGGGCAACGCCGTGCGCCACTTCCTGGGGGCTCAGGGCCGCGGACAGCAGGAGGACGTCTTCCAGATGCTCAACGAGGTCTTCGGGTTCAACCGGACCGGCCGAGAGATCCGCGAGCGCTACTCAGCGGTCCTCGACCTCCTGGAACGTCACGGTCGGATCGTGCGCCGGGACGGCCTGCTGGAGCTGCCGACCGCGTAGACCCGCGACGCCTCCGGCCGGACGCCGGCACCTGCCGGACTCCGTCAGGGCCGGTCCCGCGCCCCCGGAGTCTTTGCGCGTCACAGACAATGCATTCACATGGACATCCCTGAGGTCTTCGCTATCGTAATGTGACAGCGGATGTTCCGGGACGGTGGGCACCGGCCGGGACGGTCCGCCGACATGCAACAGCCTCCGGCACCTTCCCTGTCGTGGCCGTGCCGCCCCCGCCACCCCCAGGAGCATCCCCCCGTGCGCCGTCCCCTGCCGTCCTCCGTCATCCCCGCGCTCTGTCTGGCCCTCGTACTGGGACCACTGCCGCTCGCGTCCGCCACGGAGGCGGAACCGCCCGTGGCCGGCACGGCCGCGTCGCAGCCCGAGACCGTGGAGCTGCCCGAGGTCACGGACCGGTTGATCGTCAAGTACAAGACCCCCCTCTCGGACGCCGACGAGGAACGCGTGGTCGAGGACTCCGCCCGCGAGGCCGGGGTTCCCGAGGGCACGGACGTGCGCGAGGTGAGGACGACGACCGACGGCGCCGCCGTGGTCGAGCTCGAGTCCGAGACCTCGGACGAGCAGGTGGAGAAGCTCGCCCGGAAGATCGCGGACGACCCGGCCGTCGACTACGCGGAGCCGGACCAGCTCGTGTCCGTCGCAGCGGCCTCCGACGCCCATTACTCCAGCCAGTGGGCGCACCCCGCCACGAAGGTGTCCACCGCGTGGAACTCCGCCACCGGAGCGGGCGTGACCATCGGCGTCGTCGACACCGGCTTCGCCTCCCACCCCGACCTGGACCCCCAGGTCGCAGGGGGCTTCGACTTCGTCTCCGCGAGCAACCTCTCCAACGACGGCAACGGCCGGGACGCCGACCCCCGAGACCCGGGCACCTACTCGTCCGTGGACCAGTGCTACCAGGGTGCGGCGGCGTCGACCTCGAACTGGCACGGCACCCACGTGGCGGGGACCGCCGCGGCGGCCCGCAACAGCGTCGGCACCGTCGGGGTCGCCCCGGACGCGAAGCTGCTCAACGCCCGGGCGCTCGGAGCCTGCGGCCTGGGCTACATCTCCGACATCGCCGACGCCGTGACCTGGCTGGCCGGCGCCCCCGTGGCCGGCGCGCCGGCCCCGGCCAGGCCGGCCGACGTCATCAACCTGTCCCTGAGCTTCCCCGGCGGATGCGGAACGACGTTCCAGAGGGCCATCGACACGGCCTACCACCGCGGGGTCCCGGTGGTCGTCGCCGCCGGCAACTCCGGCGTCGAGGCGCTCCACGCGGCACCGGGCAACTGCTACAACGTCATCACCACGGGTGCGTCCACCTCCAGCGGCCAGCGGGCCTCGTACTCCAACCACGGCTGGGTCGTCGACATCTACGCGCCGGGCCACAGCATCATCTCCAGCGGCAACAGCGGGACGAAGGCCCCCGCGACCGCCAACAGCATGTGGCTGTCCGGGACCTCCATGGCCTCGCCCCACGTGGCCGGGACCGTCGCGCTGATGCGGCAGAAGAACCCGAACCTGACCCCGGCCCAGCTCAAGTCGGCCCTGCTGAGCACCGCCACGTCACCGGCCGGCGTTCCGGTGGCCAACACGGCCACCGCGCTGGCCGCGGTTCCGGCCGCCACGCCGTTCCAGGACGTGCCCACCACCCACGCGTTCCACCAGGAGATCTCCTGGATGGCCTCGGCCGGGATCTCCGGCGGCTGGGCCACCGCCGACGGCGCCAAGGAGTACCGCCCCCGGCTGGCGGTGGACCGCGACGTGATGGCCGCCTTCCTCTACCGCCTGGCCGGCTCCCCGCAGTTCACGCCCCCGGCCACCTCCCCGTTCGCCGACATCACCCCGCAGACCACCTTCTACAAGGAGATGGCCTGGATGGCCGATGCGGGCATCTCCGGGGGCTGGACGACTCCTGACGGCGGCAAGGAGTACCGGCCCCACGCCGAGGTGGACCGCGACGTGATGGCGGCCTTCCTCTACCGCCTGGCCGGCTCCCCGCAGTTCACGCCCCCGGCCACCTCGCCGTTCGCCGACATCACCCCGCAGACCACCTTCTACCGGGAGATGGCCTGGATGGCCGACGCCGGCATCTCCGGCGGCTGGTCGACGGCGACCGGCAAGGAGTACCGCCCCCACGTCGCCGTCGACCGCGGCGTCATGGCGGCCTTCCTCCACCGGCTGGCCTCCCAACTCTGACACCCCGCGACGGCACCCGGCGGGGTGGAACGGGCTGCGCCGGCCGCCTCAGCCGCGGGAGCGCTGGTCGTTCTCGATCTGGGCCGTGGCCGGGAGCACGAGCGAGGAGTCCGGGCCGTCCAGCACGATCAGCAGCACCCGCAGGTCCGCCTCGGAGAGGTAGGCCCCGATGAGCCGGTGGGAGGAGTCCAGGACCACGAGCGAGTCCACCGTCCGATAGGCGGGGATGGTGAGCTGGACGGGCCCCGACTCCTGCGCGAACTCGGCCCGGAGCCGGTCGATCTTCGCCTGCCGGTCCTCCGGCCACTCCCGGAACGCGGCCTCCGCCACCGTCAGGGGCCGGTGCCGCGGGTGCGACCACTCTCCCGGGTTGCCCTCCGGGTCCACGTGCCAGACCGTGTAGAGATTGCCGATCTCCTGCCGCGTGGTGAGCACGCGATCCTGCACGCGGGAGTTCCCGTCGTCGAGCGCGTCCCAGTCGATCCACGCCCGGATGCTGTCGCCGAACAGCGCCCTGAAGCCAGCAACGTCCATGGGCATACTTCAGCAGAGATCCCGCCTCCGTGCCATCTCCGGGCGCACACCCGGCCGGGAACGGCCCGGGGGCCTTCCCCGCGGGCCGTGCGGGACGGGGCGGCGCGTCCCTTGTCCGCCACGGGTCCCGTGCCTAGCGTGAGGAGCGGACGGCCACGACGTCGTCGGCCGCACGACCCCAGGAGCAGCCATGGACACCCCGGTCATCGAGGCCCGAGGACTCGTGAAGACCTTCGGACCCACGAGGGCCCTGGACGGTTTCGACCTCACCGTCCGCGCCGGCCAGGTGGCCGGGTTCCTGGGGCCCAACGGCTCGGGCAAGTCCACGGCGATCCGCGTCCTGCTCGGCCTCCTGCGGGCGGACGAGGGCACGGCCCGGGTCCTCGGCAGGGAGGCGTGGACGGACTCGGTCGAGATCCACCGCCGCACCGCCTACGTGCCCGGGGACACGAACCTGTGGCCCGGCCTCACGGGCGGGGAGATCATCGACCTCCTCACGGACATCCGCGGCGGACGACGCCGCCGCCGGCGCCGCGACGAGCTCATCGAGCGCTTCGAGCTGGACCCCACGAAGAAGGCCCGCAGCTACTCCAAGGGCAACCGGCAGAAGGTGGCGCTCGTGGCGGCCCTGAGCGCCCAGGCGGAGCTCTACGTCCTCGACGAGCCGACCTCCGGTCTGGACCCGCTCATGGAGGCCGTGTTCACCGACGAGGTCCGCCGCATCGCCGACCAGGGCGGAACGGTCCTGCTCTCGAGCCACATCCTCGCGGAGGTCGAGAAGCTGTGCGGCACCGTGACCATCATCCGCGCGGGCCGGGACGTGGAGAGCGGAACCCTGGCGCAGCTGCGCCACCTGACCCGCTCGGCCGTCACCGCGACCACCTCCGCGGACCCGTCCCGCCTGGACGACGTCGAGGGGGTTCACCACCTCGTGCACGCGGACGGCCGGGTCTCCTTCGACGTCGACGACGTCCGCGTCCCCGAGGTCCTCCGGGCGCTGGCCGACCTGGGCGTGCAGAACCTCACCGTGGCCCCGCCCTCGCTCGAGGAGCTCTTCCTGCGGCACTACGGCGACCGCCCGGCCGAGCGGTCCGCCGGACCCGCCGCCGGTCACCCCCGATGAGGGGCGCCGGGCCCTGGGCCGCGACGGGACGGCTGTTCCGGCTCAACCTCCGGCTGGACCGGATGCGCGTCCTCGTGTGGACGCTCGCGATCTCCGGCACCGTCTGGGCCACCGTCCGGGCCCTCGAGCAGACCTTCCCGGACGGCCAATCCCGCCAGGCCCGGGCCGCGCTGCTGGACAACCCCTCGGCGATCATGATGACCGGACCGGCCTTCGGGGCGGACGACTACACCCTGGGCGCCATGACGGTCAACGAGCTCAGCCTGTCGATCCTCGTGGCCACCGCCGTCATGAGCATCCTCCTGGTGAGCCGGCACGTACGGGCCGAGGAGGAGTCGGGACGGCTGGAGGTCGTCCGTGCCCTGCCCGTGGGCCGCTTCGCCCCGCCGGCGGCCGCGCTCGCGGCCGTCGCCGTGGCCGATGCGGCGGTCGGCGCCGGCGTCACGGCGGGACTCTCCGCGGCCGGCCTGGGCGGGTTCGACGCCGTGGCGTGGGGCCTGGCGACCGCGCTCACCGGCCTGGCGTTCGGGGCCGTGGCCGCCGTGACCGCCCAGCTATCCGAGCACGCACGCGCCGCCTCCGGCATGGCGCTGGCCGTGCTCGGCGCGGCCTTCCTCGTGCGCGGGATCGGCGACGTCGTCGAGCCCACCGGCTCATGGCTGTCCTGGTTCTCGCCCATCGCGTGGGCCCAGCAGACGCGGCTCTACGTGGACCTGCGGTGGTGGCCGCTGGCGCCGACCGCGGCCCTGACCGCCGCCCTGCTCACGACCGCCGTGCTCCTGGGCCGGCGGCGGGACCTGGGCGCCGGTCTGTGGCCGGGCCGGCCGGGTCCCGCGACGGCCCGCGGGTCCCTGCGCTCCGCGGCCGGGCTCGCCCGCCGCCTGCTCCGCGGCACCTTCCTCGGCTGGACGGCGGGCCTGGTGCTGTTCGGCGTCGCCTTCGGCACCCTCGCCGAGTCGCTCGAGGACAGCATCGAGGACATCCCGTCGATCACCGAGATGCTCGCGGTGGACCTCGACGCCCTCACCGAGTCCTTCGCCGCGTCGATGCTGTCCTTCCTCGTGCTGGGGGTCCTCGCCCTCGCCGTCTCGGCCGTGCTCCGGCTGCGCGGGGAGGAGGACGCCGGGCGCACCGCCCTGGTCCTCTCGGCCGGGCTCCCGCGGGCCCGCTGGTTGCTGGGCTGGCTCGCCGTCGTGGGCGCGCAGTCGCTCGTGGCGCTCGTGCTCTCGGGCGCGGCGCTGGGCGCGGGTGTCAGCGCGACCACGGGCGACCCCGGGTGGATCGCGGACCTGACGCTCGCCGCCCTGGCCTACGCCCCGGCGGTGCTCGCGGTGTCCGGCCTGGCCGCGGCCCTGGTGGGCCTCGCCCCCCGGGCTGCCGCCCTGAGCTGGGCCGTGGTCGCCTGGACGGTGTTCGTCTCCTGGTTCGGGATGCTCCTGGACATGCCGGAGTGGGCGATGAGCCTCTCCCCCGTGCACCTCACACCGCTCGTGCCGTCCGAGGACCCGCAGGCCGCACCGCTGCTCGGACTGTCGGCCGCGGCGCTCGTGCTCGTGGCCGTGGCCGCCGCCGGGTTCCGCCGACGGGGTCTGCTGACCTGACCCGGCCGGGAGCGGGGCCGGGTCAGGTGGCGTGCACCACGATCTTCCGTAGACTGGCCTGTCAGGTGAGCCGGGAAGTCTGGTCGGCATGTGCACGTTCGTCGACCCCGGAAAGAGGATTGCCCATGTCCAGTCACGATCCCACGGTCCGCCCCGAGGACCACAGCCACGACACCCTGCACCGGGGCAGCTACCGCGAGGTCCTGCGCGTCGGGGAGATCCTGCGCAAGGAGACCGTCGGCGGCATACTGCTGGTCGCGGCCGCCCTGATCGCGATCGTGTGGGCGAACTCCCCGTTCGCGGACAGCTACTTCGCCCTGCGGGACTTCAAGGTCGGCTACGAGCCGTGGCACCTCGATCTGAGCCTGGGCAAGTGGGCGGCCGACGGACTGCTCGCGGTCTTCTTCTTCCTCGTGGGCCTCGAGCTCAAGCGCGAGTTCGTGGCGGGCGACCTGCGGGACTTCCGCAAGGCCATGGTCCCGATCGCGGCGGCCGTGGGCGGCGTCGCCGTCCCGGCGCTCATCTACGTCGCCTTCAACGCGACCCACCCGGACACCTCCGGCGGCTGGGCCATCCCCACCGCCACGGACATCGCCTTCGCCGTGGCGGTGCTCGCCATCATCGGCTCGCACCTGCCGCCCGCGCTGCGGCTGTTCCTGCTGACGCTGGCCGTGGTGGACGACCTGCTGGCGATCACCATCATCGCGGTCTTCTACTCCGAGGACGTCAGCGTCCAGCCCTTGCTGCTGGCACTGATCCCGTTCGCCCTGTACCTCTTCCTGGCGCAGAAGTACCGCCGGTTCTTCGGCCTGCACGCCCCCGGCGCGTGGTACATCCTGCTGCCGCTCGGGATCGTGGTCTGGGCGCTCGTGCACGAGGCCGGCATCCACGCGACCGTGGCCGGTGTGCTGCTGGGCTTCGCCGTGCCGGTGATCCGCAGCCAGGCCAGCGGCGGCCCCGAGGCCGGACCGGGCCTCGCCGAGATCTTCGAGCACCGCTTCCGCCCCCTGTCGGCGGGCTTCGCCGTGCCGGTCTTCGCGTTCTTCTCGGCCGGTGTCGCGGTGGGCGGCTGGGACGGCCTGGCCGAGGCCATGACCGCTCCCGTCACGCTCGGGATCGTGGCCGGACTGGTGCTCGGCAAGCCGATCGGCATCACGGGCGCGACCTGGCTGATCACCAAGGTCACGCGCTCGCGGCTCGACCCGGACTTCCAGTGGATCGACCTCGTGGGGGTGTCCCTGCTGGCGGGCATCGGCTTCACCGTCTCCCTGCTCATCGCCGAGCTCAGCTTCGCCCCGGGAAGCGACTTCGGCGACCACGCCAAGGTCGCGATCCTGACGGCCTCCGTGCTGGCCGCGCTGCTCGCCTCGGTGCTGCTGACGGCCCGCAATCGGCGCTACCGGATGATCGAGAAGCTCGAGTCCGTCGACGCCGACCACGACGGCATCCCGGACGTCTACGAGCAGGACGAGGAGCGCGAGCGCTCGGGCCCCGTGGACATCGGCTCGGCGCACCGCGACGGCGACGACCGGGGCCACGACCGCCGCTGAGAACACCCGCGCGTG
>NZ_JBISWL010000075.1:0-30387 GCF_044462265.1 Kocuria rhizosphaerae | reverse complement strand
TGATGGGGAAATGCGTTATCCGGTTCTTCAGTGATCGCAGGTCACGGCAGCCACAGACTGGCTGGGCGCCACGCACCTCTGCCGGGCGGTCGAGCTGACCGGCGCAACCGCCTCCGGTCCGACGACGCGTAAGCCTTATAACGATGCCACTTCAATTGGGGAACGGTTCGACTTCACTTGGGGTATGCACGTTGCACTCCGGGACCGGCCGCACCCAGCCTGGTTGTGTATGCAAATCCGAAGGTTACTGGGCGTTTCACGGCGAGTTGCCCGGTGCCCGATTGATGGGGGTAGACATGCGCGAACGTACTAAAGGACTGATGGGCGCGGCTTTGGGTGTCGGCGCTCTGACACTGGCCGGCTCCGTGCCGGCGCATGCCGCAGGCGCCGTCACCGAAGGGTCCCAGGCGTACCAGACTGACATTTGCTACGACGACTTCCTAGGCAATGAGATCTGCACCACGATGGAGGGCCGACAGTTGCAGGTGGTACTGCCCAACGGGCGGCAGCTGAACCGGGACAAGGGCACTGTTGTCTCCGAGGGGTACACCTGGGAGGGGACCCATTACACGGTAGAGAGTTCCTACAACTCCTTCACCGTTTACGAGGAGTACACCAGTCCGTGGGATTTCGACGATCAGGTGACCCGTGTCGACACCGCCAGGACGACCAGCGACGCCACCGGGGAGACCTGCGAGTCGACGCAGACATTCGTCGTGGTGGACGGCCAGGAGCGCAACTTCCGTACCGACGTCGTCTGCTACTGAGGCAGCCGTATTCAGCCGGTCGTCGCCACAGTGTGCTGTTGATTTGAGCGTAGCTGTTCTTCGAAGACCTCGGCCGGGGTGTGCCAATCGAGAATGCCTCGGGGCCGGCTGAGGGGAGCAGGGCCCGGGGACCAGGCGCACCGAGGGCGGGTTGAAGGTGTAGCGGTACAGTCGTGGCCGGTATGTCACCTGGACGGGGCGTGTGCCGTCATGGCGGCGCGGTGGTGCCCACATTTTGCCCACACTCCCTGGATCTTTCCCCGTGCCCATGTGGGCACGGGGCCAGTGCCTCAACCACGGTCATGGGATGTCAGGAGTTCGTGTCACCGGGGCCGTTGGCGCTTCATGTCGATGTAGTCGGACATGGGCGTGGCGGATAGGGCGGCGTGGCGGGCGATGATGCCGGGGCTGTAGCCGAGGGTGTCGATGAGGGTGCGTGCGTCGACTTCATGGGTGAGGTCGCGGAGTGTGGCGTTGCGGGCCCGTTGGGCGTCGATGCCGAGGACTTTGAGCCTGCGCGAAAGTGTGGCCGGGTGCAGGTGCTGGCCGGCCCGGGTGCCGGGGAACAGCCACGGGGTGCCGGTGTTGGCGGTGTTCTGGTTCCCGGGGTTCTGCAGGTGCTGCCAGAGCATGGCGGTCAGTGCCTCGGGGATGGCGGTCGGGGTGGCGCCGAGGGTGAGGAGCATGCCTTGCGGGGTCACCGTGAGGTGTTCCCGGCGGAGCATGACGATCTTGTTCAGCGGGTGGGCCCACAGCAGAAGGATCAGCCCGGCCAGGCGGGTCGAGCCGGTGACGTGGCGGTGTTCAAGGCAGTTCCGGACGAGCTCGAGACGCTCGGTGTGGGTGATCATGGGCGTGCTCTGGGCATTGCGGAAGGCCACGTCGATTACCCCGGTGCGGCGGCCCTGCTGGTGGTTGAGCCAGCGGACGAAGGTGCGGATCTGCTTGCGGGTGCTGGGGTCGTGACTGAGGTAGTCGTCGATGTGGAGCTGCTGGAGTTCCTCCGCGAGGGTGTGGTGGTGTTCTTGGAGCCAGATGAGGAACTTCCCGGCTTCGGTGATCTCCTGCTTGGCCGCGTGGGTGCTGGTCTCGAGGTCGGCGTCCGGATTGGTTGCCTGGGCGCGGATGCGCTCGAGGTGGTGCCAGGTGGCGAAGCGTTCGATGAGGTCGGCCGTGCCGTCCTCGGGGAGCTCTGTGATCCTGGTCGCGAGCCAGTGTTCGAAGCGTGCGAGGGTCTCGTTGCCGCGGGCGGGCATCATGCGGTGGTGGACGACCAGCGCGCGCAGGTGTTCGACCGCGGTCGAGCGGGGTAGACGGTCGAAAGCTTCGTGGGTGAGCGCCAGTTTGCGGGCGCCGATGGCTTCCAGCAGTGCCCTGGCCCGGGTGCCCGGGCGCATGTAGGTGTAGACGCTCTCGGGGCGCTGGGTTCCGGCGAACACTTTGATGAGCCGGTGCAGGCGGAGGTCGTCGCCGGGGTTGAGCACGGCGGTGAGGTCGTCGGTGAGGGCGCAACGGATGCAGAGGCCGGCGCGGAATCTCTCGGCTTCGCGGTGGCAGCCGGTGCAGGTCAGGGCGGTGGTGATGCCGGCGCAGTCACGGCAGAGGGGCTCTCGGCCGGGGGAGCGGCCGGGGAGCATGCGGTGTTCCCGGCAGTGCGGGCAGGTGCCGTAGGTGTGGGTGGCCTCGGTGAAGCAGGCCCCGCAGACGGCTCCGTCGGGCCAGTGGACGCGGATCTTGGCGACCTGCTGGTGGCAACGGTCGCAGGCATGCTGACCGGCCGAGCGGGGTCGGCCGCGCTTCTTCCGGGGGGCGAGGTCGGTGAGTGTGGGTGGGCGGACGGATCCGTTCCCGCCGGTGGCCGGGCGCCCAGGGTCAGTCATCGTCGTCGATGATCCGGGCGCGCACGGGGCGGTAGTCGCGCAGGTCGGGGAGGTTCTCGCCGGTGGCCGTGCGGCGTTGCCGGACGGTTTTGGCGTCGGTGGCCGTGTAGGTGATCAGGTCGTTGGGCGTGACCTCGAGGGCGTCGCAGAGGGCGACCAGGACCTTGAAGGAGATCCGCTCGGGCTGCTGGGTCACGATGCGCCAGACGGCGTTGGCGGTGAGGGTGATGCCGCGCTCGTGCAGCAGCTCGGCGAGGTCCTTGGCGGTGTGCACGCCCCGGCGTGCCATGACCTCGCGGACCCGCCAGGTGTAGGTGATCTCGCGTCGGCTCATGGGTCTCTCCTGGGTGCGGGCAGCCCGAGGGCCGCCTGGATGGTGCGGTCGTGGGCCCGTTCCAAGGCCAGGCGCTGGTAGTCGGGGGAGGGCAGGGAGTAGATCGAGGTCGTCGCGGCGTGCTCGTGGCCCAGCTGGAGTTGGACGAAGGTGACGTCGAAGCCCGCCCCGGTGATCAGCTGCGTCGCGTAGGAGCGGCGGAAGGAGTGCAGGTCGAGCCCGGGCGGGAAGCCCAGCTCGTCGACGAAGCCGCGCAGCCGCCCGAGCAGGTGGGACTCGCCGACGATGGCCCCGCTGCTGGTGGGGAAGAGATCGCTCACTGGGCGCCCGTAGCGGGGCAGCCCGTTGCGGATCCAGTCCTGGATCATCTGCGCCGACCACGGCCAGACGGTCAGCACGGAACGGACCTTCTTCGCCGAGCCGCGGTGGGGCTTGCCCCAGCGCACGCGCAGCACCCCGTGCTCACCCAGATAGGGCGCCCGGCTGTTGGACGAGAAGTCCACCACCTGCAGGTGCCGCAGCTCGTTGGCGCGCAAGCCCCAGCTGTAGGCCGTCTTGAACGCGATCGCGTCCCGCCAGGCGGCCACCGCGCCCTTGCGGCCGGAGTCCAGGATCCGTTCGACCTCCAGATCGGCCAGGTCGAATAACGCCTGCAGCTCGGCCTGGGTGAAAGGCCGTTTGGCCGGGCGCGCCTCGGTGGGCTGGGCGTGGGTGAGGCGATTGAGCTCGGTCACGACCTGGCCGAAGACCTGCCCGAACGACCTCGCGCTCTGCTCGCACCAGTCGTAGTGCGGATCGCAGGCGTAGTCGCAGAACAGCTTGATCGCCCCCTGGTAGGAGCGCACCGTCCCGTGGGAGAGGTTGCGCACCGCACGGGCGTGGGAGAAGAAGTCGTCCGCGTCCGCCAGCGTCCATTCCCACGGGTAGCGCCCCGAGAAGTCGATCAGGCTCATCACGACAGCACGCCGGGTCCGGATCGTGGCCGGCGAGAAGTCCTTCGCCCGCTGCTGAGCACCCCATCCGTCCAGGACGCTGGCCAGGAAGACCTCCGGATCGGGGGCCTGCCCACCGAAGGGAGCGAAGAGCACGTTCTCGCCGTCGTGGCCCATGGAGCGTCCTCAGAGTTCGAATCGTGATTGCGATAATCGCACACAAATTGCGTGCAACGCAATAACCGCCCGAGGACGTGCAGGTCAGAAGCCGGATCGACCTGGTCTGCGGAGCTCCTGTCCGCGCCAGGTGCCACACCCGTGCTGACGGTGCGCCAGGGGAATCGGTCCAGGTCAGAAGCCAGTCGGGGGAGCACCAGCACCGTTACCCAAAACTTCACGATGTGCAGAGCGCGCAGATGGAGTCGGTTCCTCTTTACATAATCATTATTATCGGACATTAACGAGGACGAGTCTTTGCATCTGTTTTGGACTCCCGTCTGTTCGATCTTGTGCTGATTCCGCGATGCGACGCGGTCCGCGAGTCTGTGCCGGACATTGGACCGCTCACCGGGGTGTTGCGGCGGCGCTGGCCAGCGTGGAATTCCTGCATCAGGTGCACGATTCCACGGTGAGGTGGGATCCGGACGGACGCGGTTCTGGGCCAGATTCCTGCCGTCCCGACCGACGCCGACGGGGAACTCTTCCGCACCCACGAGCGGGTGTTGGAGGCGATGCTGGCCGGATGCAGGGCACCGGCAGCCCCGAGAGCGTAGCCAACTCCCGTCTCCTCAGCATCCGTGCCTACCGGTTACTCCCGCCCTTCCCCCCCTTCGTTGTTCCCGACCGCGCTGTCCCCATTCTGCGGGTTCCCTTGTCCTTCTCGGGGCCCGCCGCCCCGACTGCGCCCGAGACCAGACCGTCACCATGGGTCATCGGCAGATCCCGTTCGGCCTCACGGCACAGACTCCAGGCAGCGGGTTGCACACGTGACCCCGCTCGGCGGGGGCACCAAGCTCGGCTGGCTCCTCAACGATTGCCTAACGCCCGTTGTTCCTCCCAGACAGTGAGGGTGACCATGGTGGTGTCGACCCTTCTGGAGCAAGGAGCCTGCCATGACCACACCGGCCGGAGACGCGACCGACTCCCGAAAGGACCCGGGTGAACTGAGCAGGAGGATGCTCGAGGAGCAGTTCGCCGCGATCAACGCCCATGACGTCGCCGGGTTCACGGCCTTCTACGCCGAGGACGCCGTGGTCATCGACCCGCAGTATCCCGAGCCCCTGCGTGGGCGCGATGCGATCGAGCAGGATGTGGCCACCTTCATCAAGGCCTTCCCGGACCTCAACGGCCGGATCACGAGCACGCTCATCGACGGGCCGGTATCCGCGGTCGAAGCCACCATGACCGGCACGCACACCGGGCCGCTGGCCCTGCCCACCGGGGAGGTCCCCGCCACGGGCCGCCAGCTGGAGTTCCCCATGGCGGTGTTCAGCCGCGTGGACGAGCAGGGCCTGATCGTGGAGGAGCGCCGCTACTACGATCTGGCGACCCAGCAGGAGCAGCTCGGACTGAGCTGACCGCGCGGACAGGAGACAAGGCCGTGCCGGGCATCCACGTCGAGCACTGGGGCGACGGCCCACCGGTGCTGCTGGTCCATGGCAGCATCACCGGCGGGGCCGGGACCTGGTCCGCCCAGCGGCCCCTGGCCGAGCACTGGCGCCTGATGGTGGTGGACCGGCGCGGCTACTTCCCCAACCCGCTGGCCGAGGTCGAGGACTTCGAGGTCGACGCCGGGGACGTCGCCGAGCTGCTCACCGAGCCCGTGCACCTGGTCGGGCACTCCTACGGCGGTGTCGTGGCACTGCTGGCGGCCGCCGACCACCCCGCGATGGTCCGCTCCTTGACCGTCAACGAACCCCCCGCCTTCGGGCTGGTGCCCGACGATCCGGTCGTGGGCGACTACGTCCGGGGCATGCGCGAGCTGTGGGACCACGGACCGGCCGATCCCACCGCATTCCTGCACGCGTTCATCGCCTACGTCGGCAGTACTTTCACCCCGCCGGACCCGTTGTCGCCGGACCTGCTGCAGAACGCGCACATGCTCCGCCACGAACGCCTCACCGACGAGGCCCGGATCCCGCTGGCCGCCCTGCGGCGGCAGGCGCCCTTCCCGAAGCTGGTCGTCTCCGGCGGCCACAGCCGGGTCTTCGACGCCGTCTGCGACGTCCTCGAGCGTGATCTCGGAGCCCAGCGCGCCGTCGTGCCCGGGGCTGGGCACAGCGTCCAACGCACCGGCGTCCCCTACAACGAGGTGCTCCACCGCTTCCTCTCCGCGGTCGTCTAAGCGAGGACAGGCGGCACCAGGACGACCACCCGCCCGGTGGTCCGTCGTCGCCTCGGACCCAGGGGCGCCGTTCCCTTCCGCCGAGGACGGGTTCTATGCTGGAGCCATGCCCATCCTGACCGTGAACGGGGTGAACCTCCACTACGAGGTCCACGGCGAGGGGGCGCCCGTCCTCGGGATCCACGGGACGCCCAGCTCCGCCCTGTTGTGGGAGGACGCCGCCGAACGACTCGGCCACCACAGCAGATGCGTCATCTACGACCGCCGCGGCTTCTTCCGCAGTGAACGGCCCGACCCGTTCGAGGCCGTCGACCTCACCGACCACGTCCAGGACGCCGCCGCGCTGCTGGAGGCCCTGTCCGCGACACCGGCCGTGGTGATCGGCCGCAGCACCGGCGGTGTGATCGCTCTCGAGCTGGCCCGCCGCCACCCCGAGAAGGTCGCGGCACTGGTGCTGCTGGAGCCGGCTCTGCTCACCCTGGACCCGCAGGCCGCGGCCTGGGCAGAGCACCTGCGCCGGAACGTGCTGGCCGCCGCGGCCGAGGACCCCACCGCGGCCTCCGAGGCCGTGTTCCGCCAGGCGTTGGGGGACGAGGCGTGGGAGTCGTTCCCGCAGCAGCTGCGGGACCACTTCACCGCCGCCAGCCCTGCCGTGCTCGCGGAGATCCGGGGCCGCGGCCTGGACCTCAGCCAGGCACCGCTGACCCTGAGCACGGAGGAGGCCGCAGGGATACGGCAACCGACCCTGATCGTCTCCGCGCAGGACTCCCCGGAAGCTCTCCACGCGATCAACCGGCGCCTGGCCGAGCTGCTCCCTGACACGGAGTCGGTCCTCGTGCCGGGCGGGCACCTCCTCGACCCGGCCGGCCCCGCCGTGCTGGACTTCCTCACCCGGCACCTGACGCCCCCGCCGAAGCGGCACCGGCCGTAAGGAACTGCCGCACCGATCGATGACAGCTTGACCTATGCGTGCGGCAGTCCCTCTTGCTCGACAGACACCGATGCTGGTCCCTGGTTGCTCAGATGTGCTTGCATGGGTGCGTGACCCAGCACGTCCCGGAAGCGGTCGAGCAGGACCTGAGCCGGCTGAACAGCGCCCTGGATGAGGTCGTGCCGTCCAAGGAGGCGGCGAACGTGCTGATCGCCACCTGGAACCTCCGGGCGTTCGGGAACCTCACACCCAAGTGGGCCGCAGGACCAGCGGATTCGCCCAAGCGGGACTGGCACGCGGTGGCGTGCATCGCCGCGATCGTCTCCCGCTTCGACGTCATCGCCCTCCAGGAGGTCCGCCGCAACCCGGCCGCGCTGCGCTTCCTGCTCCAACGCCTGGGACCGGACTGGCGGGTGATCGCCTCGGACGTGACCGAAGGTGATGCCGGCAACGGGGAACGGCTGGCGTTCCTCTACGACACCACGCGGGTGACCCCGTCCGGGCTGGTGGGGGAGATCGTGCTCCCGCCCGTGGCCGGGAAGCCCTCGGAGCAGTTCGCCCGCACCCCGTATGCTGCCGGTTTCACCCGTGGGGACACCGAGTTCACCTTGGCGACCGTGCACGTGCTGTGGGGGTCCCGGGCCGCCGACCGGCTGCCCGAGATCACCGCCTTCGCCCGGTGGATGCACCAGTGGGCGGTGCGGCGCAACGACTGGAACCCCAACCTGCTGGTGCTGGGGGATTTCAACCTGGACCGGATCGGGGACCCGCTGTACCAGGCCTTCGTCTCCGAAGGCCTGTGGCCGCCGACCGAACTGAACACGGTGCCGCGCACGATCTTCGATGATGACGAGGCCAGGCACTTCTACGACCAGATCGCCTGGTTCTCCGAACCCGACGGGACCTCCCAGTTGCAGTCGATGACCTACACCGGCCGCGCCGGGTCCTTCGACTTCGTCCCCCACGTCATGTCCGGGCTGACCCGCAACGAGCTGTCCTGGCGCCTGTCCGACCACTATCCGCTGTGGGTGGAGTTCCAGCACTAGCGTTACGGGGCTGGGCCGGGATCGTGGCCAGGAGACGGCCCTTGGTGGCCGCCCGGGCCGGGGTCTCGAGGCGGCCCTTCCCCACCGTGGCCGGCAAGGCCGTCAGGACTTGGCCATCGTGCTCCGGCCTTGCCGGGCCAGGTCTACGGCGTGGGTGCCCATCGCTGTCCCAGCATCTCGAGGGCCTGCTGGAGTTCCGGGGTGTCCGGGGTCAGGTCGACCTCGCCCAGCCCCACCACTATCCCGCCGTGGCCACGAACGCCCGGGCCGCGGCGGTGACCTCAGCCACCGAGCGCTCCGGGTCTCCCTCCCGTAAGAGGCGGGCGGGGGCACGGTCGCCCAGCTGGGGGTTCATGCCGGTGAACCACGCCTGGACCATGCCCGGGGCTTCCCGCTCGGCCAGCAGAGCCGCGATGTAGTACGCATCGCGCAGGCGCTGCTTCACCGCCTCGGAACCCGGATCCCGCGTGCCTTCGATCCACTCCCGGACCGCGCGGGTCTCTTTCACGGCCCCAAGGTAGGCCACCAGGCGCGCGCCGAGGATCTCGCGCAGCCCGTCGACGACCTGCGGGATCGACCACCGTTGCGAATCAACGTGGGCCTGCAGACCGGGGCGGCGTGCCATGGGTGCGGTGGACATACCCCCATCCTGCTCCTGAACACTGGGAATCCCTGGCCAAATCCCCGAGTAAATCCCCGTTCAAATCCCAAGCCGCAGACCGCAGACGACGACGGCCCTGTAGGGGGCCGGCACCGGAGAAGCCCCCGGGCTCGCCGGAACCGGGGGCTTCTCCCTGGACGTTTCGGGGTACCGGGGGTGCGGATCAGGCTCCGGCGGTGCGCAGGCGCGCCTCGACGAGGAGCCCGTCGTGGTCGGTGTAGGTCATCGGCACGATCTCGGTCTCCGGGGCGAGGAGCCAGCCGCGGGAGCCGTAGGCGTGCTGGATGCCCGGGGCCTGGGCGGCGGCCTGATCGGTGGCCGTCCAGGCCCCGGCCGGGGCGCAGGAGTCCTGACGGTTGACGTCACCGCCGAAAACCGTGGCCTGCTCCTGGCCGGCGCGGCCGAGGATCGCGGTCAGCTCGGCGCACTGGGCGTCGTTGGTCGCCGCCTGCGCGTCGGAACCGGCCACGCTCAGGTGGGCGGTGCACGCGCGCACCGCCTCCGCGGTCTCCACGCACAGCCAGCGGCGCTCTTCGCTGCCCAGCTGCGTTTCGAAGGCGGCCTCCTCGCTGGCGGTGATCTCCGTGGCGGTCAGCACCGCGTTGCCGAAGACCTCGCGGCCCTGCGGGTCGGTGCACGGCAAGGGCCCCCCGCGGTAGTTGACCACGGCGAACCGGTAGTCGTAGCCGGTCGCCTCGGCGATGCGGGCGATGTCGCCGCTGCAGGCCTCGTTGACCGTCACGGCGTCCGGGGCCTGCTCCTGGATCGTGGTGATGGCCTCCTCCACCACGGCCGGGTACTCGGTGTCGGGGTAGCACCCGGCCAGCCCGGACAGGCACAGGTTCAGCTGGAGCAGGGAGTAGTCCTGCGGGGCGTTGCTCGCGGAGGTCTCCGGTGGGACGGCCGCAGTGGCCAGCACGGCCAGGGTCGCAGCGGACAGCAAGGACGAGAACTGGGGAGTGCGCATGCACCGGACATTAAGCGCGAGAAGTGGCCAACACGTCACCGCAGGGTGAGCACCACGACAACCACGGTCGACCAGCGCTGGGATGCGCCCCGTCCGGGAGCTCCGGACGTCCGACGCGGACCACTCCGGTCTCATCAGGCAGAAAACACCAGATTCCTGCTCTTCGACATCTCAGAGTCGTTGTCCATAGGTGGTGGTGCTCCTCCCCGGACAGCAGGGCAGGTGAGACCGCTCGACCGGGGCTTTCTGGAAGAATGCCCGGGTGCAAGATTCCGACGACTTCGCCCTCCACGCGTGGGTGGACGAGAGCATGCGACAGAAGGCCGCACCTGCTCCGCTGTACCTGCTCGGCGCGGTGGTCGCAGACCCGGCCCAGTGCGACCCTGCACGTGAGCAGCTGCGGGACATCTTGCCCAAGGGGGCACCGAAGCTGCACTGGAGCGACATGGTCGACAGAGAAAAGACCCGCGCCACCGCGGTGGTGACCTCTTTCGACATCGCCCACCTCGTCGTCGTGGGCGCACCACTGGACCACCGCAAGCAGGAACGGGCCCGGGCGCACTGCATGGAGCGGCTCTACTGGGAGCTCGGGCAGATGGGTGTCACCACAGCGTTCCTCGAGGCCCGGGAGAAGTCTCAGCGGAAGAAGGACCTGCAGCTGGTCGACGCCCTGCGCGGCAAGGGCACCATGCCCGCCGGCCTGCGGGTGGAGATCGGCTTTCCCCGGGATGAGCCCATGCTCTGGATCCCGGACCAGGTTCTCGGCGCCATGGGCGACGCTGAACAGGCGCAGAGTAAGTGGTTCGCCCAGTACCAAGGGACCGTACAGCGCATTGACATCGAGCTGTAGACAGCGCGAAGGCCAGGTCCCGCTAACCGCGGGGGCCCTGGCCTCTACTTCCCTACTCCCTGCGGGAGCGGGCTCCCTCTAGTTAACTCCGACATACCCAGCCCTGTCCACCCCCCCTCCCTCACTCCTACCGGTAGGAATCACGCTGCGTGCGGCCGCGCCTGGACGGGGTGCTGGTGGACCTGCGGCGCCACTACGCGCAGATCTGCGCCCCTGTGGCCGCCCACCAGGTGGGGCACCGGGACGCGAGGAGCTGGCGTGGGCGCTGGACCAGGTTCTCCGGCGGCGCCGCCAGCGCGAACGGGAACCGGCCAAGGCCCCGTTCGTTCCCCGCTCTCAGGCAGTCGCCGTAGGAGTCCTGGCGGTGGCCGGGGCCGGAATGCTGGTCCTGTCCATGCTGTGACCAGACGCGCCCGGCGAGGCCGGCAGGCCCCGAGGTGACCAGGACCGGGACCGGGGCCGGTCAGCGTTGATCCGCACGATCCGGAGGTGCCGCGGTGGTCAGGGGCGGACCCCCGCCTTGCCCCACGAGTAGGGCCCCAACAGCTGGTCGGTCGGACCCAGGTCCTCGAGCTCCTCGGTCGAGAGCAGAGCGCCCGGGTTGTGCCCATCGCTCTCGCAGCGCACCGGCATCACCATGGTGGCCTCGGCCAAGGCGTAGGGGACGCCGAGAATCACCTCGCCTGCTCGAAGCCGCAGCCCCGGGCGGTCGGTGTGCATCCGATAGCGCGACAACCGCGCCGTGACCGGTGCGGTGACAGGGTCGGCGGATGCCGGCCCGTGGGGGTGGTTCTCGGTGCCGGGGCCGTCCGTGGTGGGATCAGGGGCCAGAGGGGAAGCGGTCATGGGGGGATCTCCTGGAAGCGAGTGCACCGAGAGCCCAGGGGGACTTCGGTGCCGAATGTGGGGCTCGACATCGTTGTCCATCTTCAGGGTATGGAGCCCGGTCAGCCTGCGGATACAGGGAACCCCTGTGATCTCCGACATGTAGGCGCCCCACCATCCGGGGGCCGGTCGGCGGTGCGACGGCGGCCCCGCCCCCGTCCACCATTGCTGGCACTGGCTCGACACGGTCGACCACCAACGCCTCAAACCGCTTGACGCCAACAGGAGCATCCGTTCGAGCGACACCCCGGTCGGTGATCGAATCACTGGAAGCGCTGGGTCTGCTGTTCATCGTGCGGTCACCTGCCGGTGGTCCGGGACAGGCAGGATGGGGGCCTCATCGCGATTCGTCGCTCGAGCGGAGGGGGAGCCGGCATGATCGAGGACACCAGCGCGAAGGGGGACCTCGGTCCTCCCTTGGAGTGGGACCAGGTGCGTCCCGGCCAACGGGTCGTGGCCCACCAGGGCGCGGCCGTGCTGCACCGGGGCGTGGTGGAGGAGACCATTCCGCACCTGGGGGTGGCCTGGATCCGGGATGCCACCACCGGGGCCCGGAAGATGCTCAGCCGCGATGACACCACGCTGCGCCGCGGGGTCATTCCTCCTGCGGACACTCCTGTCCCGGAGGGTTCTCATGGCTGAGCGCGGCGTTGATCTCACCGATCCGCGGATGCTCCGGCGCACCGCCGAGCATCTGAGCACCTGTTTCGCGGGCACCTTCTTCCCCGAGCTCGTCGAGCGGTGCGTGGCCGAGTGCTACGCGGAGCTGGCCCGCACGGCGCGGTTGCCGTCCTATTTGGCGCCGATCGCCGTGCACGCCGCCCGGGACCGCCTGCGTGCCCTGGCCACGGCCCGGTCCGGGACCGGCCCCGCGCCCGCCGAGCCTCCGGTGCGCCAGGTGCTGTTCGTCGACGACCGCGATGCCGGCCCCGCCGCGGTCGCCGCCGCCCTGCTGGGCGAGCTGGCCGGGCGCGAGGTCGTCACCCGCTCCGCGGGCACAGCTCCCGCGGACACCATGGATCCGTCGGCAGTGCAGTTCCTGGCCGATCACGGGGTCCCGGCGCCGATGGCCGCACCGAAGCCGATGACCAGGGAGCTGCTGCTCGCCGCCGACTGGGTCATCACCTTCGGGGACCAGGACCTCGGCGCCCTCGGTCCGGGCACCACCTGCCAGACCTGGCCGGCGCAGGCGACACCGCAGGCGCACCAGTGGCCGGAGATGATCGCCGATCTGCAGGCCAGGGTCCACGCCCTGCAGCTGGAGATCACCCCCTTCGCCACGGAGCAGGCCCGCACCGGCTGAACGCCCGCCACGAACCGATGTACAGCACCAAGGCATCCCCACCATCGTCAGGAGCGCCAGTGGACGACCCGACGGACGCGCACCGCCCCTTGGACCTCCACGTGCTCGAACGCACGGTCGAACACCTGGCCGGACGCTACGCCGGGGTGATCTCCCCTGAGGTGGTGGAACGGGTGGTCTTCGAGTCCTATGCCGCCCTGGCCCGCACCGCCCGGGTGCGCACCTACCTGGCACCGCTGGCCGGGCACTTCGCCGCCGATCGGCTGGCCGCCCTGGCCCACGCCCGGGACCGGGACGGCTCAACGGTCCCGCGGGTGCTGTTCGTCGGGCGCCACGACACCGGCCGCGCCCAGATCGCCGCCGCACTGCTGGCCCACTACGCCGGGGACGCCGCGGTGGTGCGCTCGGCCGGGACCGAACCCGGGGCCGCCGTGAACGAGAAGGCCCTGCAGCTCTTGACCGCCCGGGGGATCGAGGTCGGCCGGGTCTACCCGAAACCGCTCACCGACGACGTGGTCCGCGGCTCCGACCACGTGATCACCTTCGGCACCGGTGCGGCCGTGCCGGCCTACCCGGGCACCGACCACCGGGACTGGGGTACCGACCGCACCGTCACCGGCAACCCCGGTGAGCTGGAGTCCCTCGTGACCGAGCTCGACGAGAAGGTCCGCGCCCTCTGGCAGCAGATCAAGCCGTGACGGACCAGCATCGGAGGCGCTCGACCCCTGACGAGGGCCTCCACCGTCCTCCACGGGGCCCGTCCGCTGCTGGTGCGCCGCGACGGCGCCGGTGACCGAGCCCGGGGCCGTGGAGGCGTGGCTGGTGCTGGCCGCCGGGATCGGGTCCGGGATGCTGGGCGGGTTCTACCTGGCGTTCTCCCTGGTGGTGATGCCGGCGTTGCGGGACCGTCCCGCCGGTGAGGCGGCCTCGGCGATGATCGCCATCAACGAGGCGGCGGTGCGGGCGCCTTTCATGGTGCTGTTCTTCGGCACCGCCCTGGCCTGCCTGATCGTGGTCGCCACCGGATGGTCCACCCCCGGGGCCCCGATCCGGGTGCTGGGCGCTCTGGCCTCTCTGACCGGGTGGGTCCTGACCATGGCGATCAATGTCCCGCTCAACACGCGGCTGGCCCGCACCGAGCGCAGCACCGTCGTCTGGCACGCCTACGCCCGACCCTGGATCCGGGCCAACCACTTCCGGGCCGGGCTGTCGCTGCTCGGCGCCCTGGGTCTGCTCAACCCCCTCCCCTGATCGGTCAGAGACCACAAGCCACCATCCCCTCTGTGATGTCCTGGAGGGCCTCAGCCCAGGTCCCGGCCCCTTTCACGCCCCTGCCCATGTCCCGTGCTCTTGCGGGCCTTGGGGCCTCGCTGGGTGGAGCGCACAGCGTCGATCGGGGGCGTGCCCTGATCCCGCTCGGCGGCCAGACGGGCCTGGACACCGTCACGACCTTCTTCGGTGCCGCCGAGAGCGGCCATGAGACGGTCTGCCAGGCGTGCCCGGCGGTCTCCGGAGTCCCAGAGCTCCTCGGCTTCGGCGGCCGCGTTGGCGGTGTCCGTGTCGTTCTGCAGGTCACCCTGGGCGGCCACGGCGGCGTGGCAGGCGGCCTCGGCGTGGTCTCGCTGCGCGTCTTTCGCTTCGCGGGCGGCCAACTCTTGCTCCGGGGAATCGGGGCGCTGCTGGTGCGGGACGTGATCGTTCAGGTAGTTCTCCACGGACAACCCGTGGCGGTCCTTCACCTCCGTCTCGATGCGCCCTCGGGCAGTCTTGGCGACCTCGTCGTGGTGCTCCCACTGCCGGGCCAGCCCGTAGTGCTCAGCGATGTCTTCAGGCTTCGCGGACTCCCAGAACCGGACCTGGTCCACGGGGGCGAGTTCGGTGCGCATCACCGCGCGTTCGGCCTCGAAGCGCTCCTCGAGCTCGCGTCGGCGCTGCTGTTGTTCCAGCAGGCGTTGGCGGACCTGCTCGGCGCGCTGCCGAGCCATCATCTCCCCCCAGCGCCCGGCCACGGCCATCGCCGCTTGGAGGTCGCGGGAGAGCAGGTCGTTCACGCCGTCGGGTTGAGTGCTCATCACTACAGCTCCATTCCGTGCTCTGGTCGGGTGCGGTCAACGTAGGGGCGGGTAACGGCCGTGGGTCCCTGGGTCTCGCGCAGCGCACCCTGGTCACGGACCGGGCCGGCGTGGGAGACGGCGCGCGTCGAGGCGGAGGTCTCCACCTCCGGCAACGGCTCGGCGACGACAGCCAGGTGCTGTTCGAAGGCATCGTTGATGAGCTGGGTCTCGCGCAGGTCCTTATTGGCCTGGTGCATCTCGTAGAACGCCTGGGTCATCCGCAGCATCTGGTTCATGATCAGCGCTTGGGCCATCGGGGACGGGGCCTTCGTGGCCGCCAAGAGGAACGCGGTGGTGCCGCTGGTGCGCAACGGCGCCTCCAGCGGAGCAGTGATCTTCACCCCGGACCGGTGCGCAGACCGGGCCAGGACACGGGCGGTGCGTCCCAGTGGTCCTTGGCCGTCCTCGGTCGCGTGCGACCAGGCCGCGTACACTCCGGAGGCTTCCCGGGCCGCGTGGGCCCAGGACTGGTGGTCGTCCGGGGCGATGCTCACCAACCGCCGGCGGACCTCCTTCAGCTCCCCGGCCAGCCGCCGGGCGGTGACCTCATCCAGTACCGCACCGGGGGCGTCCGGGTGGACGATGCGACGGTGCCGCTTGGCCGCCATCCACTCCTCGGCTGCTTCTTGGGCGGAGTTCGGGGTGTCGGGCCAGCGCGTGCGCAGTGAGGGCAGCGTGAGGTCCTGGGCGAGCTTCCCGCCACCGAACCACAGCGGCCGCATCCCCTTCGGGGGACGCTCGGCCACGGAGTACCCGGTCACCACCGAGTCGGTACCGGCGGCGAACCTGGGGTGCACGAGCAGGTTCGCCCGGCGCATCTGCCGCACAAACTGCGCCTCCGATTCGGCGGCCACCGCGCACGCCCGGACGGTGCGTTCCAGCGTGAACCGGGTTGGCTCCCGCGTGCTGTCCCGAGCGATCTCGCCCTGCTGCAACCAGCGCTCGGAGTGGTTGCCGAGCTGGATGAGATTGAAGTCCTTCTCGATGCCCCGGGCGACCTTCTGCGCCCGGGCGAAGTCGTTCCCGTCGGCCCACTTCGTGCCGTCCTCACGGATCGTGGAGGCCATGATGTGGATGTGGTCGTTGCCCTTGGTGGAGCGCCCGTGGTGCACGGCGACCCACTGGCAGGGGGCTTTGTTCCCCGCGTCGGTGAAGTCCATCTCGTCCATGAACCGGGCGGCGATGTCGGCCCACTCCTGGTCGGTGACCTCACGGTCCTGGTACGGGATTGACAGGGAGCAATGCCAGATGTGCTTGGTGTCGGCGTCGTAGCCCATCATCCGGCGGTTCAGGTCCACCTCGCGGGCGATAGCCACCGCGGCGTCCTCGCCCAGCTGCGCGTCGTCATGCCACGCCATGATCATCGGTGAGCCGCCCACCAGATGCGGGTCGGTGTGCTCGTTGGCCCGCCCCGGACCCACGAGGTACTTCATCAGCCCGACCGGCTTGTCACCCTTGGTGATGTTAGGGATCACGGCGCGAGCTCCTCGAGCTTCGCCAGCACTTCCTCCCCGAACCGGCGAGCCTCACGCAAGGTCTCTGCCGTCTCCGGGAGCACCTCCCCGGTGCTGTTGGCGTGCCGGGCGATCTGATTGACGTTGTTGGCGATCGTGGCCATCAGCCGACGCATCGCCAGCAACTCCGCCAACTGATTCCGCCGCAACTGCACCGCCACCGGATCCGCCGCCCCGAACACCGCCTGGACCATCAGCGCCGAGGGCGACAGCCCGGTCTGCTGCTCCAGCACCATCAGCTGAGCACGCTCTGACTCCGACATGGACACCCGGACGTACTGGGTCTTGCCCTCGATCCGCTTGCGCCTGGACTTCCACACCCGACGCGGATTCTCCTGCTCCACCACAGCACCTCCTCTCCTCCCGGCCCAGCGCAGCGCCCCCACACCGTGGGCCCCACACTCGCCAGTGTGCCACCGCAAAGCCCACCGGGCCAGCGGGACACCCGTTTTATGGCACATAAAACATAGCTTTGCTCCGCTGGGGCATCACGGGTGCGAAGCGGCAGCGGAACGGGCGCTTCCTCTGGAACGGATCGTGTGCGCCCGTTAACCTGGGGGCATGGCGAAGCTCACCGACCCCCAGCAAGCAGAAGACGCCGCGCAGCGGCTGCTCAACGACCGGATGGACTACGTCCGAGCGGCGATCACCGCACGCGGCGCCCTCGACGAGGCCCGCGAGGCCCTCAAAGAGGCCCAGAAGAACGACACCGCCGCCTTCCAGGCCGCCGTCACCAACGGCGGCTGGACCACCGAGGAACTGCGCAAGATCGGCCTGACCGCACCCGAAAAGGTGCAACGCGTGCAGCGCCGCCGCAAGGCAGCGAAGAACAGCACCGGCTCCAGCACCGCCGGTTCTCAGGAGCAGACGGTGGAGCCGGCTACCGCCGACTCCTGACAGCTCATGACCGTGGTTCAAGTACTGGCCCCGTGCCCACATGGGCACGGCAAAAGCTCCATCGCTCCGCGGCTTTTCCCGCACCCATGATGGACACGGGGACCCCCACCGACCACCCGACCACAGCCGGCAGCCCACCTCGTCCGCGCACGTGACACTTCCGTATCCGCCGACTGTGGACGGCTTCCCACACACGTGGTCACCACGCAACAACGGTGCCCGCTCCCCCAACAGGGAGCGGGCACCGTCCATCTGAACAGACCAAGCAGAGCGAGTATTTACAGCTCCAAACCACCCTGCTGGGAACGCTGCTCATCGTGCCGCCGCGCCACCTCGAGCGGACGCCCGGAGACGTTTCCACCACGCCCGGCACTGCTGCGACCCGCGGTGGGAGTGTCGGGGAAGCTGATGCGCATCCGCTTCTTCAACGCCTCCAGCTCTGGGTCCAGACTCGGTTGCGGCGTCTCCTCCCCGCGCATGGCACGCTCGATCCTCTCGACCTCCCAGCGGGCGGCCTCCAGGGCGTCCTGGTGCTTGAACGGCACCCCCAACGCCGCCCGAGCGTCCTCGGCCTCCTGCCGAGCCGACGCCAGTCGCGTCTCGCGCCTGGCGACTTCCTCGGGCAGGGCCCGCACCTGGTTCTCCAGGCGCTGGATCATGCCCACACCCGGGTTCAGCGACGTCGCCCGGGTGACCTCCACGCCAACGCCGGGGGCGTCGTCGACGCGCAGCTCCACCGGGGACGCACTGAGATCAGCCAAGTTCCCCGGCCGCTGCACCACCCGGACGTCGTGACCCCCGATCTGGCCGGCCACACCGAGGTCGATCTCCCTCGCCCGGGGCGGGCGTCCGACGGCGTGCACACCGGCCCACCGCTGCCACGCCTCCGCCGCCTCCGTGCGCTTCTCATACGTGGCCCCGTCGACGGTCATCCGGAACTTCTCCCCACCGAGCTCATCAGTAGTCCGCTGCGCGGCAGCGCGGATCACGGGGATCTCCTGCTCCAGCGCCTCCGCGCGCGTAGCCGCAGCATCCTTGCGGAACACCAGCGAGGACTGGTTCCGGTGCCAGGCCCGGTTCAACCGCTCCAACCGGGCCAGCTCCTGGTCGGCCTTCGACTTCTCCAGGATCAACGGATTGCCACTGGAGATCGCCTTCACCTCGGCGAAGGACAGGGTGTTGTCCCCGACGTCCTCGATCTCGCGCACGTCCAACCGACCCCGCATGATCTGGTCGATGAACTTCGACTTCCGCTCCAACGTCTGCCACATGAAGGTGTCGAACGACCCCTTGGTCACCACCTGGGAGATGGCGACCTCCGCGTTCTGGTTGCCCTGGCGCACGATGCGCCCGTGGCGCTGGGCGATGTCGGCCGGGCGCCACGGGGCGTCCAGATCCACCAGGTGCACCGCCCTGGCCTGGATGTTCGTGCCCACCCCCATCTTCTGGGTGGAGCCCATCAGCACGGCGATGTCACCGGAGCGGGCAGCGGAGAACAGCCGGCCCTTCTCCGCGTCATTCTTGGCCTCGTGCATGAACCGGATCTTCTCCGCCGGGATACCCCGGGCCACCAGCTGGTCCTTGAGCTCGTCGTAGACGTTCCACTTCTCCGATGACGGGGTGCTCTGGTCACAGAACACGATCTGCAACGCCCCCCGGGTGGGGTGCTCCTCGCCACTGGCGGTGTCGAGGAACACGTCGTCCTGATGCTCCTCGTGCACCCGGGCGATCAGGTCCGCGGTCACACTGACCTTGGTCTCCAAGACGACCGAGCCCAGCTCCGGGTCCACCAGGCGCATGTCCAGGGCGGCCTTGCGGCCATCGGAACTGACCTTGAGCATGTTGTCCTCAGTGGGAGACACCAGGCGGGCCTGGATCGCCTCGGCCCGCAGGCCAATGTCCGCGATGTAGTCCTGCAGCTCCGGTGACGCTTCGACGGCGACCATGCGTGGCAGCCGCTTCCCGTCTTCGCGCTCCACCAGATCCGGGGTGGGCAGTTGCAGGTCCTCGGCGGTCTTCACGTCGGCGAAGGTGTGGAACATCTTCAGCAGCTCCGGCACGTTCTGGAACTTCGCGAACCGCTCCTTGAGCTTGAACTGGTCCCCGCCGGCCACCGAAAGCTCCATCTCGGTCACCACCTGACCGAAGGTCGCCGCCCACGAGTCGAAGTCGTGGATCCCGGCCCGCTCCAACAGCTCCGGGCCCAGGTAGCGTTGCATCACGTACATCTCGGTGACCGAGTTGGCGATCGGGGTGGCCGTCGCCCCGGTGATCACCCGCTCCCCGTGCTTGGACCGCAGGTATTCCACCTTGGCGTGCAGGTCGCTGGCGCGCTTGGACCCGTCGATCGCCGCGTCCTGGATGTTCGACGGGGTGGTGAGGTTCTTGAAGTCGTGCAGCTCGTCCACCACGAGGTAGTCGATGCCGGTCTGCTCGAAGGTGATGCCCGGGTCGACCTCCCGGTCAGCTTTGGCTTTGATGCGCTCCTCGAAACGCTGGAGGGCGGCCTCCATGCGCTTGACCGACATGCTCTCCGCCCCGCGCTCCTCAGCCCGTTGACGGGCCGCCTGCAACTCGGCCCGCTGCCGGTCGGCTTCCCGGGCGGCATACGCCTCGCGGCTCTGCGGAGAGAGCTCAATGCGCTCGAACGCGGTGCGGGTCATGATGATCCCGTCCCAATCGCTGGCCGCGGCCCGGGCAACGAACACCCGCCGCTTGTCCCCGGCCAAATCCTCCGAGGACGCCGCCAAGATCTGGGCCTGCGGGTAGAGCTGCAGCCACTCGCGGGTGAACTGCTCGAGCATGTGGTTGGGCACCACCACCACGGGCTTGCGCGCCATACCCAGCCGGCGCAGCTCCATCGCCCCGATCACCATCTCGGCGGTCTTGCCCGCCCCCACCTCATGGAAGAGCCCCACCGAGGGCTCGGACAGCATCCGCGCCACGGCCGCCCGCTGGTGGGGGCGCGGGGTGAAGTTCTTCACCAGCCCCGGGAAGCTCAGCCGCTCCCCCTCCACGGTGTAGTCGCGCAGCACGATGGAGTTGAACCGCCGGTTGTACTCATCCACCAACCCGGCCGCCCGTCCCGGGTCCTCCCACACCCACTCCCCGAAGCGCTCCTGCATCAGCAACGCCTTCTCCTGCGCCGCGGTGGTCTCGGTGGCGTTGACCACCCGGCGGTTGCCTTCCGGATCTGACGGGTCGGGGTCGGTGACCTGGACCCGTCGCTGCTCGGCCAGGTTTTTGAAGATGTCCCCGGCGGCCATCCGCTCGGTGCCCCAGTCGTTGCGGGCGGCGAAGACGTGGCGGTTGGCCCTCACCTCCCAGTTCGCACCGCTGATCCGGTCCACCCGGGCACTGGGGTCCTTGAGGATGTCGCGCAGGAACTGCTCGTGGATCTGAGGGGACACCCACACCGCCCCGATCCGGGCCTCGATCTCATCAGCACCCAGCGGGGCCGGCAGCACCGCCTCCAAGGCGGCCACGTTCGTCTGGAACCTGGCCTCGGCGGCTGCAGCGGCCCGGGCGGCGTCCAGCTTCTCCCGCACGTCCCCGGACAGGTACTCCGCCCTCGTCTCGCAGACCCCGTCCTCGCCGGGTACCTCGTAGATCAGCTCCCCCAGGGCCTCACGTGCCGCCGTCTCATCGATGCCCAGCAGCCGGGCGATATGGGGCATGTCCACGGCGCCCAGCGCGTCCAGGGTGACGGCCAGGGCCTCATCCGGGGTGTCGACCCCGAGCACGGGCCGGCGCGGCTGCACCTGCCGCTCCGAGAGCAGACCGGCCGCTACCGCGGTGCCCGTCCCCTCATCGAAGTGCTCCAAGCCCAGCACCAGCGGCCCGAACGGGTCACCGCGCAGCAGCCGCACCGCTGGCGGGGTGATACGGGCCAGAATGTCCGCCCCGGCCTCGTCGTACTTGCCGGTGCGGCGTTCGGTGAACCGGTTGATCGGCCCATACCGGTCCACATACGCCTCGTAGCCGGCCGCCAACTGCGCCCTCCTGGCGTCGAGCTCCGGGGTGTCATCGACGTTGGCGGCCTCCATCGTCAGCACGGCCCGCCCTTGATCACGCAACCCCAGCAGTGCCCGGAGTTCGCCCTGCTGAGTACGCGGGACCCTAAGCGGTGCGTGCACCCCCTCGACGGTGACCTGGGTGAAGCCCTCATCCCCACGGTCGGCGATGTGCCCGACCTGCTCCTGATCGGTGGCCGGCACCAGGGCCGCGACCTCGAGCTCCTGCTCACCCGTCCGCTCGGCCATCCCCCGCCCGGCCACCAGGGCCTGCTCAGTGATGTCCGACAGCTGCTCGTGCAGCCGGGTCCCAGTGACCGCCAGATCGTCGGAGCGCACGGTGAGCGTGGCGGAGCCGTACATGCCGTTGCCGATGGTGGGCTGCCCGAGCACCCGCGCGGGGTTGTCGAGGAAGTAGGCGTTCATCCGCCCCTGCACCCCGTCCAACTCCACCGGGGCGGTCTCCACCCACGACTGCTCCAGCGGCTCCTCACCGGGCAGACGACGGCGGAAGATCAGCACATCGGTCAACGCATCCGTGCCCGCGGCACGCCGGTGGGCGCCGGTGGGCAGGCGGACCGCACCGAGCAGGTCGGCGGTCTCGGCCATCTCCCGGCGCGCCGCCGGATTCTGTGCGTCCAAGGTGAACGCGCTGGAGATCACCCCGACCACCCCACCGGGCCGGGTCAGGGCCAAGGACTTCAGGATGAAGTGGTTGTGCATCGAATGCCCCGCCGCGTTGTGCCGCGGATCGTGCAAGGCGTTCTTGGAGAAGGGGACGTTGCCCACCGCGGCGTCGAAGGTGCCGCCGGGCATCCGGGTGTCGGCGAACGACTCGGTACGGATGGTGGCGTCCGGGTAGATCGCCTGAGAGATCGCCGCGGTCACCGGGTCCAGCTCCACCCCGGTCATCTGGGCGCCTTCGGGGGCCAGACCGATGAAGGTCCCGGCACCGGAACCGGGCTCCAGCACGCGCCCCTCGTGGAACCCCAGAGCTTGCAGGGCGCCCCAGACCTCGGCCGCGATCGCCGGGTCGGTGTAGTGGGCGTTGATGACCGTCCGCCGTGCGGCCGCGTACTCGGCCTCATCCAGGAGCTCGCGCAGCTCGGCCCGCTCCGCCTCGTACTCGGTGCCGGACTCGTCGAAGACTTCCGCGACCCCGCTGGCACCCCAGGACCCCCACCGGGCCAGCGTGGTGCGCTCGGCCTCGGCGGCGGCCCGCTCCTCGGCCTGCAGGGTGCGGAGCACGCGCAGGGCTGCGAGGTTGGCTCGGAACCTCGCCTGCGCCCCGGACGGGGCCAGATCGTCCTGGGCCCGGGGGACGAAGCGTCCCGGACTCCCCGTGGGCGCAGGTCCGGTGGCCGGCTCCAGCCCTACGGCCGCTCGACCTCCTCCTGCGCCGACTCGTCCAGGAAGTCGCGGTAGATCCGATTCAGGTCTTTCATCTCCTCGAGAGTCTCGGCCATCCCCGACTCGGGATCCTCGCCCTCCTCCGGCTCCACCTGCACCGACGGATCCGGGGTCAGCATCTCCGCGCGCACGATCTCCTCGGCCTGCAGCTTCGCCGCGTTCAACCGCCCCACCTTCTCCAAGTAGGTCTCCCCCACCGGGTCCGGGCCGGCCAGCTCCATCATCAGCTCGCCCACCCGCTGAGCCGCCTCCTCCCCCAGCGTCTCGAACCACGCCTGCGGCTCCGGGATCAGGGCGTACTCCGCCGGTGCGGTCGTCTTCCACGCTTCCTGCGCGAACTTGCCGTACGTGTTCATCACGAACCTCCTCGGGTTCCGGGAAGAGAAAGGCATCAATGCTCAGCTGCCCCTCGACTTGTGTCCTCTTGCGGGCTCGGGCCATGGGCTAGGACTCCTAGATGCAGCGAGTTGACCATGTTCACCATAGCCACTGAAGGTCAACCCGCCCATGCGTAGCACCACACCCGTGGCTTATACCCACCCAAGCATGCTTTTGTTGACGCATCAACTCCTCAACATTAAAGAAATGTATTGCATCTGCTACCGGGGTCGACTTGACTTGCCCCACCAAAGTCGCACCCCATGGATGAATCCCTTAGTCAACACTCAAGAATGAGGTTAATAGACAATGGACGTTCCCCAGCCTCAACCTCTGTACTCGGAGCAGCAGCGCTACGTCGAAGAGCAGGAAAAGCGGCGCAGAAAAGAAGAAGAAGAACGTGAGAAGGCTCTGATTGCAGAGGCGCGACGCAAGGCCGCTGAAACCACTCAGAACAAGTAGAGGTCCTTCCATGCGCCCGGGAAGCACAAAATAGATGTTCAAACCCATGCTTCCCGGGCGCATACAAGCTTGCCATACGAACAAATACAAGAAGCGGACACTCTGGCAATCACCAATCTTACCGGACATTTGAATACCTGAATATTAGACGCCGTACCGTTGCCACACATTGCTCAAAATTAGCCTCTTGCCAGGACTAATCGAAGGCAGGTCGAAGTTCATGGCGATAGACCCAGCATACGAAAGCTCAACAATAAACTGGAATCTTATTAATCGGCTAGCTCAGCGCACCGCAGAGATATCACAGGTGCCCAAGCAAGGTAGCATTACGAAAAAAGAAGCCCGGAAAGGCACCAGGAGTCGCGAAGAGCAGTATGGGTTTTTGAACCTTCGAACCAAGAGGTGGATGGAAAATTACACCTATTGGCAGGAGGTGGAAATTTTGGGCCCTCATTGGAAATTGAGAAGTACTTACCATAACATTAACACCGATGTTCGGGGTGAAATATCCGAATACCATGAAGAAAACCTTTGGGCGCTATCTCAAGATGGACATCTTTATAAACTCTGGAAATGGGAGGAGTACAGCACGCGAACGGGTCAGGATGAAGGATTAGACGTAAGAACGATGACCGATGAAGATGCCATGGCATTAGATCGGGAAATAAAGAGCTCGGGCAATGGCACCCCTAAACGCGGAGTATCCACTTGGGGGAACAAACTTGTGGGCGAAATTCTCTACACAGCTAAGGGGGGTGGCCTCATGCAGGCCTTACACAATTTGGAGAAGAATCTTACACAGCATCAAGTCTGAAGCCATAATAAAGTTACCAACATCAAAGTTGGTTTTTTGACTGAACCTGGAAAGTCATGTCTGGGTGTTTAGGTAAGTCAGTTGCTGAGACCCGGTGGTGAATTTCAGTGACCCTGGGGAAATTTCGATTAACGCGATCACGAATTCGGTGCACGAATGCTGTCATGTGAGCACAGACCCTCGCTTGCGCGTCAACGATCGGCTGGACTGCGTCCACGAGAAGTAGACCGGGGCAGTTGGGGGGAGGGGGAGGAGAGCATCATGCGATGCAATAGCCGTGGGTCTGAGTGCGGGCAGCATGACACCGACAAGATCAGAGGCATACCGGATGCGACGATGTAAATGCGTTGTAGCAGCATGGCCCTGGGCCCCGATCCACCTCCGGGAGCGCAGGAATGCTTGACCGCGCCCAATATGAAGCCACCTCCATCGACTGGCCGAAACTGAACCGCTACGCCGCCCGGGTCGCACAGGAAACAAAACTTCCGCCTGAACCCCCAATCACTAAGGTCGAGCGGGTCGAGAAGGACGTGCCAGTGGAAAAGCGCACCGGCGGATTTTTCGGTCTGGGCGCGAAAACCTACATCACCATCGACCGGAAAACTGTCGAGGAAACGATTCGGGTCGTCGGCCCACACTGGGTCATTAACAAGGCCATGTCAGCCGTCCGGGAGCGGACCAGAACGCAACAAGGCACCGAGATAGAAGAAACTGAGTACACGACCCATACCCTGGTCTTATGCACCGACGGATCACTGGCCAAGGTCCAGCATCGCAAGACCGAGGTCTGGGCCTTCCCTCGATCTGGCGCCTGCAACCACAACGAGGAAAACGAATACTCCGTTCTGCCGATCGACGAGACGGATGTAGTGACAATGGACTACTCCAGACGTTCCCGCGACAACGATCGGCCGACGGCTCCCCGTTCATCTTGGGCGCGCGGAGAGCGCGGCAACCGCCTACTCCGTCATGCCAAAGGCGTGGGTATCAACCTAGCCCTGAAGGACCTTCTAGAAGGAAGGACAACTCGCAATGCCTGATCCGTCCGTCTATTATGCCACTCAGATCGACTGGGAGAAATTACGCCGCTACGCTACCCGGGTCGCGCGACAGACCGAAGTCCCCGCCCGGGCGCCGGTGGTGCGCACGGAGCGGGTCGAGAAGGATGTGCCCGTCGAGAAGCGCACGAGCGGTTTCCTCGGCATCGGCGCCAAGACCCGAATCGTGATGGAGCGGCACAAGGTCGACGATCAGATCGAGGTTGTCGGTCCCCACTGGCTACTCTCCCGTAGCTTTTGGAGCGGGGGCGACAAATACACGACTAACAGCCTCGGTCGAAAGGTGCGGGTCGATGAGAAAAACGAAGAGACGGACAGTGTCATCCTGGTCCAGGACGGCTCCCTGCTACGACTGCACCGGAAACAGGGGTGGGTGTTCAACTACGGTGGGACCCAGGACGGACTGGTGGCCGTGTGGGACGACTACGACCTCAAACCTCTGAGCGAGCACGACGTCACCTCCTTCGACTTTCGGAAGGGCCAGAACGGGGCTCAACCTGTGCTGGTTCGTCATGCCAAGGGCGTAGGGATCAACCTGGCGTTGAAAGACCTCCTGGAGGGAAGGACACCGCGCGGCGTCCGCTCATGATCCGAAGATCTACAGTTGCGGCCGCGCTCCTTGTAATTCCCTGATGTGTTTACGTCGCGACTGAACGGAGTTCTAATTTAGAGTGAGGTGGTCGTGTCGGTGTAAATCATCTCGGGAAGGTTGCTACGCATTGACGAGCAAGAAGTCCCGATCAAATCGGATATCTCGGCGGTGACCTATTCACCGGGGCCCGCCTTTCCATCAGCTATCCGCTTCGGCGACCCAGCGCTGGTCACTGCAGCACCTGTCCGATTCAGAAACAGGCTTCGAGGCATCCAGTTGTCATTTTCCGAAGTCGGGGCAGTCCCGATTCCGGAGCCCTCTGCGCTGGGTGTCAGGTATCGCGGGGCAGTGCCCGGTGGATCGTCGAGGTATTTGGCTCGCGATTGACAGGGGTTCGTGGCCGAGGCGGGATGTTTTCCAGGGGATGTCGACGAGATCACGCACACGTGCAAGCTGCTGCTGACCAAACTGCCCTTCGGTGCTACGACCCGCTCCAGGACGGTGATGCAACGCCACAGGGCAATCTCATCAAACGATCCTTTGACGGGATCGGCAGCCGCGCGCCTCAACGCCTCGAGTGCCCCCGGCCTTTCACCGGAACCGCCTCGTCCCATCAAGGTGTCCCACGAGGGTGTTCTCGGAATCTCTGCGATGGGACCTCTGATAGGACAACGGGGAGGGGAACCGGTGACACGCCTGAGCTACGCGCAGGTGAGCTCGGCCGAGCAGGACACTGCACTGGAGATCCGGGACCTGGAAGCCGCCGGCTGGGGGCGCGCTGGCTGTCAGGACCTTGCTGCCTCGTTCGCCGAGGGCCGGGTCCTGTTCGACGGCGGTTATTGTCCGGTCGGGGCAGCGCCTCGGCCCAGGGCAGTGCGGAGGTTGAGTTTGTGGGAATAGGCGAGGGAGCCGTAGCGGAACAGGTGCACGGCCACCCGCAGCACCAGGATCCCGGCGAGGAACAGTTCGGCGATCACGATGCCGGCCCCCAGGGGCGGGAGGGTGCCGAAGGCGTTGCGCAGCATCGCGGTGACCGGGGCGGTGAGGGGGAAGTAGGTGAAGACCTGCACGAGCAGTGCGCCCGGGTCGGAGACGATGAGGCTGGCCGCGTAGAAGGGCACGAACATCAGCAGCATCAGGGGCCCGAAGATCACTCCGGCGTCCTTGGCGGTGGGCATGACCGCCCCGATGCCCACCAGCACCCCAGTGAACAGCACGAACCCACCGACCAGCAGCAGCACCCCGACCACCATGGTCCACGGATCCAAGTGCAGGCCGGAGAGCTCCACTGCCGGCGCCGCCGAGCGGGCCAGGAGGGCCCCGATGATAACCGGGGAGAGGAAGACGAGCAGCTGCACGGCCCCGACCATGAACACCGCGGTGATCTTGCCGATGATCAAGGTGGTGGGGTTGACCGTGGTGAGGATCATCTCGGTGACCCGGTTCTCCTTCTCCTCCAGCGTGGAGGCCAGCATCTGGTTGGCCAGCAGCAGGATCACCACGAAGAACACCACCAGCACCATCAGCGGGGCGATGGCCTCGCTGAACCCGCCGGTGACCTCCCGGCCGCGGTAGATCGTGGACTCCACCGACACCTCCCCGGCGGCCGCGGCCGCCAGAGCCGGGTTCCCAATCTCCGCTTGGGCGGCGGTCACCAGGAGTTCTTCGGCCACCGCCTCGTAGGCCCCGTTGTCGAAGAGCCCCCGGTCCGCCCCCGTCACCTCCACCGGCTCCCGGTGGGGGTCGGCTGGGTAGGCGAAGTAGGCGTCCAGTTCCCCTCCTTTGACCGCTTCGATGGCCTCGGACGGGTTGGTGGCCTGCTGTCCGCCCAGGGCCGCGGCCGTCTCCGGCCGGATGAGCCCGGAGGCGTCCGTGTAGGCGAAAGAGATCTGCGCCTCGGACTGCGCGTCGGCGCTGTCACTGCTGGCCATGCTGCTGATGAACACGAGACCGAAGACGAGGGCCATGACCACCGGGATCGCCAGGGTCGCCAACCAGAACCGGGGCTTGCGCACGGTGCGGGAGAACTCGAAACCGATGACCGTGCCCAGATTGTGCCGTGCCATCACCTCAGACCTCGACCTTCTCGTTGCTGGTGCTCTCCTGGGCGCTGTCGGCGCCGTAGACGCGGATGAAGATCTCCTCCAGCGAGGTCCGCACCGTGGTGAATCCGGTGACCGGGACCCCGGCGGCCACCAGCTCGGCCAGCACCGTCGCCTCATCGGCCCCCGGTGCCGGGGACAGTTCCGCGACCCGGTGGTGATCGGCCCCGGTGCTGCGGTCGGTGAGCAGCTCGTAGTGGGACGAGTCCGGGAGCACCCCGGTGTGGGTGACGCGGTAGCGGGTGCCGCCGAACTGCTCCTGCACGTCCCGTACGGTGCCGTAGGCGTGGGAGGTGCCGTCCTTGAGCAGGATCACCCGGTCACACAGCCGTTCGACCTCCTCCATCTGGTGGGTGACCATGACCACCGTCGCCCCGGTCCGTTGCTGGTCCTCGATGAGCTCCATCAGCAGCCGGCGGTTGACCGGGTCGAAGCCTTTCGTCGGCTCGTCCAGGATCAGCAGGTCCGGGTCGTTCATGATCGTCACCCCCAGCTGCACTTTCTGCTGCTGACCCCCGGAGAGCTTGTCCAGGCGAACCTGGGCCTTGTCGGCCAGCCCGACCCGCTCGAGGTACCCCAGCGACCACGACCGGGCGGCCTGTTTGTCGAGGCCTTTGAGGCGGCCGAAGTAGGCCATGACCTCGGCCACCGGTTCCTTTTTGTACAGCCCCCGCTCCTCGGGCAGGTATCCCAGCCGGGCGCCGTCGGCCGGCGCGAAGACCTTGCCCCCGATGTGCAGGGTGCCGGCGGTGGGCCGGTAGATGCCCAGCAGGGCCCGCAGCGTGGTGGTCTTGCCTGAACTGTCCTGGGTCTGGTGGAGACTCCGGTCAGGCCGCCGCGACCGCGGTGGCCTGGTGGTGTTCACGATAGTTCGCTTCGTGCTCGAGCGGGGGCCGGTAGCCGATCGCGGAGTGCAGCCGGTGGGCGTTGTACCAGTGGACCCAGTCGGCGGTCTCGGTCTCGACCTCCGCGCGAGTGCGCCAGGAGCGGCGGTTGAGCTCGATCAGCTCGTTCTTGTAGAGCCCGATGGTGGACTCCATCAAGGCGTTGTCCAGGGCATCGCCCACGGTCCCGATGGACCCGGCGATCCCGGCTTCCAGCAACGCCTCGGTGAACGTCAGCGACGTGTATTGGGACCCGGCATCGCTATGGTGAACGAGGCCCGTGGAGGTGAAGGTGACGTCGGTGCGCCGACGCGTGAACAGCGCCTGCTGAAGGGCCGTCGACACCAGTGCCGTGTGCTTGGAGGCCGTCACCTGCCAGCCGAGGATGGCCCGGGAGTACACGTCGGTGACGAAGGCGACGTAGACGAACCCGGACCAGGTCCACACGTAGGTGAAGTCGGCCACCCACCACTGGTCCGGGCGACTCGGGGTCGCCCAGGCCCGCCCGATCAGGTCCGGGTGCCGCGGTGCTCGTTCATCGGCCACCGTCGTGACGGTGTGGTGGCGTCCGCGCACGACCCCGGTGATCCCGGTGATGCGCATCAGCCTCCCGACCTGGTCCCGGCCCAGGTGGAGCCCGGCGCGGCGGGCCGTGTGCCAGAGCTTGCGCACGCCGTAGAGGCTGCGGTTGGCCCGGTAGAGGTCGTAGACCGCCTCGGCGGCGTAGGCCTCCTCCAGCACCGCCGCCGAGACCCCGCGGGCCTTGGCCGCGTAGTAGGTCGACGGGGCGATCCGGTACCCGTGCGCGGCGAGCACGGAGCAGATCGGCGAGACCCCGAACCGACCCCGGTAGGCGTCGATGTAGTCGATCATCACTTGATGAGGCGGTCTCGCTCCGCCGCCGCGAAAAACGCCGAGGCGGTCTTGAGGATCTCGTTGGCCCGCTTGAGCTCAGCGTTCTCCTTCCGCAGGCGCTTGAGCTCCTCGTTGTCGGAGGAGGTCACCCCGACCCGGGTGCCGGCATCGACCTCGGAGCGCTCGATCCAGTTGCGCAACGTGGCCTGATTGATGCCCAGCAGCTCCCCGATCCGGCGGCGGGACTCCAGCTTCGACTCCCCGGTCTCGTCCTGACGCTCCCGGTACATCCTCACCGCCCGGTCCACCGTGGCGGCGTCGTACTTGCGTGGTGCAGACATGATCCCAGTCTCCTTGCTAGATCAACGTCTCCACCAGACCCAGGACAGTTCAG
>NZ_JBISWL010000074.1:0-9795 GCF_044462265.1 Kocuria rhizosphaerae | reverse complement strand
TGGGGTTCTCCGCAAATCGTGGACACGGTGCTAAGCGGCTTGGAGCCGCGTTTCGGTGGCCTGCGTGCTGGCGGCCCGCAGGGCGTGCTCGTGTTCGACCGGGGTGGTGTAGCCCAGCGCGGAGTGCAGCCGGCGACGGTTGTAGACGACCTCGATCCAGCGGGCGACCTCACGGCGGGCCTGGTCCCGCGTGGGCCAGGTACGCCGGTCGTAGAACTCGGTCTTGAGCGTGGACCAGAACGACTCGGCCATCGCGTTGTCCCAGCACACCCCGGTGCGGCCCATCGACTGGCGCACGTCCAGCTGCTGGCACACCTGGTGCAGCTGGGCGGAGGTGTACTGACAGCCCCGGTCGGCGTGGAACACCACACCGGCCGGCACACCCCCGCGCAGGGTGTGGGCCATCCGCACGGCGCGTTCGACCAGGTCGGTGGACTGCACGGTGTCCATCGCCCAGCCCAGCACCCTTCGTGAGCACCCGTCACGGACCACGCACAGGTACAGCCACCCTTCACCGGTGCGCAGATAGGTGATGTCCGAGATCCACACCGCGTCCAGGCTCCCAGTGTCGAAGGCGCCTTCCACCCGGTCCGGGATCGAGTGCGTGGCCGTGCCGGGGATCGTGGTCACCGGGGCCCACTTGCGGGGACTGATCCCTTCGATCCCTTGCCGGCGCATCGCGGCGGCCACGGTCTTCTGGTTCACCACCAGCCCGCCCCGGGCCAGGGCGGCGGTGATCCGCGGCGCCCCGTCCACCCCGTCGGAATGCTCGTGGGCGGTGCGCACGGCCTGATCGACCTGGGCCCGCCGGATGGCCTGCGGGCCCGGCCCCGCCGCGCACCGGGCCGCCCAGGCGTAGTAGCCCGAGCGGGAGACCCCCAGCAGCCGGGCCATGCGGGTGATCTCGAAGTCGGCCTTCTCCGCGTCCATCAGCTCAAACCGTTCTTGCGGTGTTGCTTCGACGCGAAGAAGGCTGCTGCTTTTCCCAGGAACTCGTTGTCCAGCTTCAGCTCGGAGACCTCGCGGCGCAACCGGTCCAGCTCGGCCCGCTCATCGACCGTCAACGGCTCCTGCGCCCCGGTGGCCCCGGTGCGCTCACGCTCGGCTTTCACCCACCGGCCCAGCAGCTGCTCCCCGATGCCGAGCTCCCGAGCGACCTCGGCGATCGAGCGTCCAGTATCGATCACCAGCCGGGCCGCCTCGATGCGGTACTCCGGGGTGTACTTCTTCCTCTGTCCCACGCGGACATCCTCTCTGGCAGGAACGAATCCCGCCATCTCGGTGTCCACGAAAAGAGGCTAACCCCATTCAGCACTCTGGTCTTTATCGCGGGAGTCTGCGTGATCATCTTCCGCCACCTCCTTGCCCGGGTGATGATGGCGAGTTTGTACGGCATGTACGGGGAGAAGGCCAGGATCTTCGACGGCGGGAAAGGCGCGGCCCATCACATGCTGTGGGCGGGTGGCGGCTGGATCGTGCTGTCGGTGATCCTCCTTTGCGCAGGGCTCTTCATTCCTCCTGAGGCGTTCTGACTAGACCGACACCCGCTCCCTTCCCAGATTGCGGACGAGCACTCCACAGACAATCGCCGCAGCTTCACAGGACAGGTCCTAGTAGCCCGGGGCAGTCAAGGCACGAGTGCCATCATGGCGGGGGATGCCACCACGCACGCTGACGTGCGAAGAGCCGAAAAGGAGCGTCAATGAATCCCAGGAAAAAGCGGGTCGTTACATACCTTCAGAGATCCAGGATATCCGCACTACTTGGTGCTTTGACAGTTATTCCCATGATGGTAATCGGTATCTATTTGTGGGCAACCCAAGGAGAGTGGGTATTATTTGCCATTAGCTTGGTGGGGGCCCTGGGCTTAGTCGCGTACATCATGGATAGTGAGCACCATTTTCGTGACGATCCGTAGAATGTTGCTTTTGGAGATAGGTGACAGTCCCCGAACTCCCGAGGCGGCGTGGGCCGGGCCGCGCACTACTTGACGGGCCTCCCGCCCGAGTCCACATGGGAACCCCAACTGCATCGAACAAGTCGGCTGTGGGTAGTTGCCACGCAGTTCCGTGCTGGATTTAAAGGAATGCAACCGCCATTAGCACTGCTCCAATAAGGAAGAGGACTGATCCGGAACGCATCCACTGTCGGACACGAGGAGTCGGTGCTCTACTACTGTCCCAGTTGGGCTGACGAGATTGTTGGAGTGAGATCACCATGCCTATTAGGACGCACCCTGCTGCCACTATGTACAAAACGATGGCAATGGTCATTGCGCCAGAATCCACGTAAGTTTCCCTCCACTTTTTACTGCACCGCAGCTCTGGCGCCCACTCGGGGTTCAGGGGCGGTCTTATCTGCTCGACTCAGTTTCCGGCATGCAGGCTGCAACCTCCAGGTGTGCATCCGTTAAGGGGACAGGCTCGTCCCGCGCCACCCCGTCCAGGAGCTCGAGCCGAGGCATAGTAGAGGGAACCCTCATTGCGACGCCGCTGGTGCAACTGCCGTGACTGTTGTCCGGTAGTCCGCCTTATGACAAGCCCTTGGTTCAACCGCCCAGGCTCAACTTGCTTTCGCGGTATTGGGCGGTGGTGCGGTACTGCCGCGGTGTCAGCCCGTAGATTTCGTGGAAGACGCGAGAGAAGCTGGAAGGGTTGGCAAGGCCCCATCGGGCGGCGATACCGGAGATCGTCCAGTCGCGGTACTGGGGATCAGCCAGATCGCGACGGCAACGCTCCAGGCGGCGCGCTCGGATCCACTCGTTGACGGTAGTGCCTTCGGCCTCGAACAGTTTGTGCAGGTAGCGCACGGAGATGTGCTGGGCCTCAGCCAGCTTCGCCGGCCCGAGTTCGGAGTCGCTCAGATGGTCTTCGGCGCAGGACTGCACCTGGGCGAGCAGTGACGCGGCACGGGAGGTTTCCAGGGACGGTCGGTGCTCTTCGAGGGTTTCGGTGAAACAGGCGGAGAGGACATCGAGCACAGCATCGTCCAGGAATGGACCGACCCGCCCGGGGCCGATGAGGGCCTTGCGGCCCAGGCCGGCGAGGAAGGGGGCGGCTAGTGCTCCGGCTCCCTCGCGGCCGGCGATGCGGCGGGCGGTGACATGGCGCATGGCGTCGGCAGTGACCCGCAGCAGGGGTCGAGGGAACATGGCCACCAGGACCCGAAAGTCCTCGTCGTAGACCAGCTCGAAGGGGCGCGTGGTGTCGTAGACCGTGAGGTCTCCTGGGGTGAGCAGGGCCTCTCGGCCGTCCTGGCGCACGATGCCGGTGCCGGCCACCTGGAGGCTGACTTTGTAGAAATCGTGGTCACCGGCGTCGATCGACCCTCGAGTGCGCAGGACACGATGGGGCATGGCGGCGACCTCTGAGAGGACGACAGCCCCCAGCGTGGCCGTGGCCATGCTGGCCTGGAACTCCGTGGCGCCATGCGCATCGACCTGCAGGGGACCGAACTCACCGGTGACTGCGCTTTGGAAAGTACGTGAAGAGCCGAAGTTCTCAGCCCGTGGAGCCGGTATCAGCTCAGTCATAGCGCTCCTCGTGCCGGCGCCGGAACGGTCAAGGGCGCTCCGTGCGCCAGGTACCTAATTCAACCATCGGCCAACCATGATCAGCCACCCCTGTGTGACCGTCAACACAGACTGTGCACTGGGTGACACATGTAGTTCCTCCAGGGGCAAGACCGCTCGGCCTTTGAGGCGAATACTCAATAGCAATCCATCGTGAACTGCTTTACCCGGCCAGTTGGCGCCGACTCCGGTGCCGGCGAGCCGCCACTTCCGCCTGACCAGGGGGTCATCATGTCTTCACCGGCCGCATCCGGCACCAACGCCGAGGCCCATCTCGTGCCGGATCAACACTCCGGCTCCGAGTTGCACGCCAGTCTGTCCTGGAAGGACGCCTTCGCGATGTCGATGGCCGTCTCCGGTGGCCTCTACGTCTCCTTCGGCGCCACCGTGGCGGTGGTCGGGGGGCTGTCGGCGATGGCGCTGTGGGCCTTCGCCGCGCTGATCGGCTGGGTGCAGAACACCCTGTTCGCCGAGATGGCCTCGATCTTCCCCGACAAGCCCGGCGGGGTGCCGATCTACGCCCACGAGGCCTGGCGTGAGCGCTTCGCCCCGGCCGGGGCCCTGGCCACCTTCGGCTACTGGTTCGGCTGGTCGGCGGTGATCTCCATCGTGAGCATCACCGCCGGGGCCATCATCGCCGCCCGCTGGCTGCCCGAGGCCACCTGGGCCCTGAACCTCGGGGTCGCTCAGGTCGGGCCGGCGCAGCTGATCGGCATCGGGCTGATCCTGGCGATCATGGTGCCCAACCTCTTCGGCGCCCAGCCGGCCGCCTGGGTGAACAAGGTGATCGGGGTGCTGCTGCTGGCCTCCTTCGCCGTGTTCATCGCCGCCCCGGTCGTCTCGGGGCAATGGCAGGCCCCCAACCTCACCTGGGGGCTGGGCGATCTGGCGACCGGCCCCTGGGCCACGATCCAGCTGGCCCTGGTCTGGCTCTACCTGATCGGCTGGACCGCCTACGGCACCGAGATGTGCGCGGCTTTCATGCCCGAGTACCGATCGAAGAAGGACGGCAAGAAGGCGCTGTTCACCTCCGGGGCCTACACCTTCGGGATCTTCCTGCTCGTGCCCTTCGGCGTCGGCGGGCTGATCAGCCAGGAGGAAGCCGCGGCCGATCCGGCCGGGATGTTCGTCACGGCCTTCACCCGCGTACTGCCGGCCGGGCCACTGGCCGACGTGATGCTGCTGGCCATCCTGGCCGCCCTGCTGATGGGGGTGAACGCCTCGATGGCCGATGGCTCCCGGGCACTCTACGGGGCCGCCCTGGACGGGCTGGCGCCCAAGCAGCTCGAGAAGACCAACCGCCACGGGGTCCCTGCGCGAGCAATCTACGCCGCGGTGGTGATGAACATCGTGCTCGTCGTCTTCATCGTCAACCCGATCTCCATCCTGGTCGCGGCCAACCTGGGCTACCTCCTGGCGATCCTGCTGGCCCTGGCCGGCTTCCTCGTCCTGCGCCTCGACCACCCCGAGTACGACCGCCCCTTCCGAGTGGGACGCTACGCGGTACCCCTGGCGGCGGTGCTGGTCGTCTACACCACCGTGGTGCTGGTAGTCGGGGCGCTGTCCAGTGAACTGACCGGTTACGGGGGACCGAAGGAGCTGGCCATCGGCGTCGGGATCCTGGCCCTGTCCCTGGTGCTCTACCTCTACCGCCGCCGGGTTCAGGACCGTCTGCCCCTGCTGCGCGACCCCCGCCCCGTCCCGACCACTACTCCAGTCCCCGGTCCCCGCTGAGTCCAACCCACCCGACCAAGATCCGGAACACCCCGCTTGAAAGGAACGACCATGTCCGAGGTTCTCTCCGCCGTTTTCCACGCCGACACCGCCGCCACCGCCCCCGAGCCCTTCGAGGTCGGCACCGTCCGATGGTTGCGCAAGCCCGGACAGGGTGGGCGCGAGGCCCTCTCGGCCGGGATCTGGGAGGTCACTCCCGAGCAGGCCCCCGAGGCCTTCGATCTGCCCATCCACCAGGACGAGAGCATCTACATCGTCTCCGGCCATCTGCGCATCCAGGTGCAGGACGGGGACACCTTCGACCTCACCGCCGGGTCCATGGCCTCCTTCACCGAAGGTGCGATGACCCGTTGGCAGGTCCTGGAACCCACCGTCGAGTTCTTCGTCTACAGCTGAGCCGGCGGCGCGCCGCGTGCGTGCCGCACCCGCTGCAGTCCCATCCCTGATTCCCTCCGAAGGAGTTCTTTCCATGACCACCGACAACTCGTTCCAGGACTACGTTCCCGTCGACGAGTGGCCCTCCGTGTCCACCATGCTCGACGGCTTCGGGGACCAGACCCTTCCCGCCTCGCCGGCTCTGGCCGGCACCAACGTGACCCTGCTGGGCGAAGACGGCCGGAGCTTCACCATGGCCTTCCGCGACGACTCCTCCCTGACGTGGACCTCTAACACTGCGGGCGACGAGGAGAGCCTGGAGGCCACCTACAAGGCTGTCGAAGCCCGTCCGGGGATCTTCATCCTCGACTTCGTGCACGGTGCAGGCCGGCAGATGCGCGATATCACCGTGGTCCTGAACCAGAACAGCGGGGCAGCCACCGTTGCCGTCTCCGAACTTCACGAGAAGGACGGCGCCGTCAAGGGCAGCACCGAGTTCACCCACGCCCGGGTCGAGGGAACCGAGGCGGCCTTCCACCAGCGTTCCGCCGGGCTGGTGGGCAAGCGGATCTACTACCGCTACAGCGATGTGGAGGCCTACGAGCACATCTACCTCACCCCGGGCACCTTCGTGTGGCACTGCCTGCGCGGTGGGGAGAAGGGACTGGCCGACGTCGACCGGACCCTGGCCTTCGAGGTGGCTGAGGACCTCTACCTCTTCTTCTGGACCGAACGCGTCATGACCGTGGAGTCGGTGCTGCTGGTGGATCTGCAGGAGCGGCGCTCGATCGGGCGGATGTTCGGCTGGGACGACACCACCGACGAACCGCTGGTGCTGCCCTTCAACTCCCGGCTCACCGTCCTGAACACCACCGAATACCCCCAGGACCACGCCAAGCACTGAACACCTCGTTCATCGAGCACATCGCCACATCCTTCTCAGGGCCGACAAGGTCGACCCCGGGGAGCACGCCGAGGAGGCAGACATGATCACACCGGCCCATGAGCCGCCCCGGGTGGCACTGGTCACCGGCGCGGGCAGCGGTATCGGCGCTGCGGCCGCTGAAGCGCTCAGCTCTGCCGGGTGGCAGGTGGTCATCTGCGGGCGGCGGGCTGAGCCGCTGGAAGCGGTAGCCGCAGCGACCGGGGCCGTGCCGCTGATCGCCGACGTGACCGCACCGGACGCGGCACGCCGCCTCGTCGAGCAGACGGTCGAGCGGTGCGGACACCTGGATGGGCTGGTGCTCAACGCTGGAATTGTCCGCCCCGGAACCACCGGAGAGCTCAGCGACGAGGACTGGCGGGCTCAGCTGGACACCAACCTCACCGCCCCTTTCGCCCTGACCCGCGCGGCCCTGCCGCACTTGATCGAGCGCTCCGGTGCCGTGGTGGGCGTGGCCTCCGTGAGCGCGCTGCGTGCCAGCGGGGGGACCGTTGGCTACAACGTCACCAAGGCCGGGCTGAGCATGCTCATGCAGTCAGTGGCGGTGGACTACGGGCCCGCCGGCGTGCGCGCCAATGTGGTCTGCCCGGGGTGGACCCGCACCGAGATGGCCGACGAGGAGATGGCCGAGCTGGGCCGGGATCGGAGACTGGACGTGGAGGGGTCCTACGGCCTGGCCACCGCCGTGCTGCCCACCCCGAGGCCGGCCGCCTCAGCAGAGATCGCCTCGGTCATCGCTTGGCTGCTCTCCCCTGGCGCGTCCTACATCAACGGCGCAGTCATTCCCGTTGACGGCGGGCTGACCGCCGTCGACGTCGGCGGACTATGTTTCGACCCCCGGGTCTCGATCGCCACCTCCGCACGCGGCGCCGAGTCTCTCGGACGATAGGAGACCGCTCATGGACCTCCAACTGGCCGGACGCGCAGCCATGGTCACCGGCGGCGGATCGGGCATCGGCCTGGCCTGCACCCAGGCCCTCCTCACCGAAGGCGCCCGAGTCGTGGTGGTGGACCAGAACCCCGCCGCAGCTGACACCGTAGAGGTGCTCCGGTCCCAAGGCCACCGGGTCGACTTCGTACCGGCGGACGTGTCCGAGGAGGCAGATGTGCAGCGCGCCGTGCGCGCTGCCCTCGACCTCCACGGCCGGCTCGACACCGTCATCGGGTGCGCCGGCATCTCCGGGCCGGTGGGCACCCCGGCCGCCGAGGTGAGCGTCGGGGACTGGGACCGGGTGATGGCCGTGAACGTGCGAGGCAACTTTCTGCTCGCCAAACATGCCATCCCCGCGATGTCCGGCAGCGAAGTCGCCACCATCGTGCTCCTGGCCTCGGATGCAGCACTGGTGGCCTTCGAGGGCATGACCCCCTACAGCGCCTCCAAAGGCGCGGTGCTCATGCTGACCAAGTCGCTGTCGGTGGACCACCCCGCCGTGCGCGTGAACTGCCTGTGCCCCGGGGTCGTGGACACGCCCATGTCCCGCACCGACCTCGGCCGACCCGACGGCTTCCAGGGATCCGGACTGCCGGTGATGCCCCCGGAGCAGCTCGCCCAGCACGCGGCCTTCCTCGCCTCCCCTGTCAGCGCGCCGATCAACGGAACGTCCCTGGTCTCCGACTTCGCGTACCTCGCCCGCTCGGCCGTTCCCCCACTGGATTTCACCGACGGACACTCTCCCACCCGAGACCGGATCGGGCAGCGCCCGTGATCAGCGTGCAGCCCACGGCTCGCCCAGGGCACGCCACCCACCCATGATGAGGCCAAGAGCCCCTTTCTCCACCGTCAAGGGCCGGCATCTACCGTCCCACCACATGAAAGAGACCACCATGACAGAGACTGAACTGTCCTGGGTCTGGTGGAGACTCCGGTCAGGCCGCCGCGACCGCGGTGGCCTGGTGGTGTTCACGATAGTTCGCTTCGTGCTCGAGCGGGGGCCGGTAGCCGATCGCGGAGTGCAGCCGGTGGGCGTTGTACCAGTGGACCCAGTCGGCGGTCTCGGTCTCGACCTCCGCGCGAGTGCGCCAGGAGCGGCGGTTGAGCTCGATCAGCTCGTTCTTGTAGAGCCCGATGGTGGACTCCATCAAGGCGTTGTCCAGGGCATCGCCCACGGTCCCGATGGACCCGGCGATCCCGGCTTCCAGCAACGCCTCGGTGAACGTCAGCGACGTGTATTGGGACCCGGCATCGCTATGGTGAACGAGGCCCGTGGAGGTGAAGGTGACGTCGGTGCGCCGACGCGTGAACAGCGCCTGCTGAAGGGCCGTCGACACCAGTGCCGTGTGCTTGGAGGCCGTCACCTGCCAGCCGAGGATGGCCCGGGAGTACACGTCGGTGACGAAGGCGACGTAGACGAACCCGGACCAGGTCCACACGTAGGTGAAGTCGGCCACCCACCACTGGTCCGGGCGACTCGGGGTCGCCCAGGCCCGCCCGATCAGGTCCGGGTGCCGCGGTGCTCGTTCATCGGCCACCGTCGTGACGGTGTGGTGGCGTCCGCGCACGACCCCGGTGATCCCGGTGATGCGCATCAGCCTCCCGACCTGGTCCCGGCCCAGGTGGAGCCCGGCGCGGCGGGCCGTGTGCCAGAGCTTGCGCACGCCGTAGAGGCTGCGGTTGGCCCGGTAGAGGTCGTAGACCGCCTCGGCGGCGTAGGCCTCCTCCAGCACCGCCGCCGAGACCCCGCGGGCCTTGGCCGCGTAGTAGGTCGACGGGGCGATCCGGTACCCGTGCGCGGCGAGCACGGAGCAGATCGGCGAGACCCCGAACCGACCCCGGTAGGCGTCGATGTAGTCGATCATCACTTGATGAGGCGGTCTCGCTCCGCCGCCGCGAAAAACGCCGAGGCGGTCTTGAGGATCTCGTTGGCCCGCTTGAGCTCAGCGTTCTCCTTCCGCAGGCGCTTGAGCTCCTCGTTGTCGGAGGAGGTCACCCCGACCCGGGTGCCGGCATCGACCTCGGAGCGCTCGATCCAGTTGCGCAACGTGGCCTGATTGATGCCCAGCAGCTCCCCGATCCGGCGGCGGGACTCCAGCTTCGACTCCCCGGTCTCGTCCTGACGCTCCCGGTACATCCTCACCGCCCGGTCCACCGTGGCGGCGTCGTACTTGCGTGGTGCAGACATGATCCCAGTCTCCTTGCTAGATCAACGTCTCCACCAGACCCAGGACAGTTCAG
>NZ_JBISWL010000073.1:0-24565 GCF_044462265.1 Kocuria rhizosphaerae | reverse complement strand
CTGCGCCCTCGCAAGCCACCTGTACGGCCGGCGGAACGACGTACGAAGGACCTTCGAATTAATGGTAGATAGAAAGATAGCTAGATATCTGGCTGGCTAGGCAGCTTGCAAGCTGCCTATCTAGCGACCTTTCTAGCTGTCTTGGTACCGTGCAACCATGCAAACCCTCATGGTGTACAGCGAATCCGGTGGAGTCACCAAGACCACCACCGCCGTCTCCCTAGCAATGGTCGCAGCCTCCGAGGGACGTCAGGTCGTGCTCATCGACCTCGACCCCCGCGCAGCCTCCACCAAGTGGTTCGGCGTAGAGCCCTCGGCGGAAGGCATGCATGTCGGGGCGATCCTGGGCGACGAGAACCCCGAAGGTTGGGCCGAGGACCTCGCGGTGCCCAGCGGGTGGCACCCTAACCTCCGCGTGATTCCCTCGGCCCGCAATGTCTCCAACCGGGAGGCCGATCGGGCCGATCACGCGGAGCTGCGGCTGAAGATCTCCCTGACCGGTCTTCAGGCGGATGTGGTGGTCATTGACTGCCCCAACCGCCAAGGCGGACCTCTGACTCTCTCGGCGTTGAATGCGGCGGACACCGTGGTCTACGCGGCCACTGCCACCAGTGATGGCATTGACGGGGTGGATGGGGCGCGGCGGACGGTCGCTCAGTTCCGCCGGCACCGTCAGCAGTTGGGCGCCCCGGACACTCTCACGGAGGCTGGGATCGTGGTGGGTGGGGTGAAGGAGACCATCATGAGTCGCGCTGCGGTGGCTAGTCTCGAGGAGTTGCGGGTCACGGGATTGTTCTTGGAGCCGTTGATCCCGGATCGGGCCATTGTCCAGGAGGTGCGGATCTCGGGGGAGTGGTATGGCCAGTACCGTAAGGGCGCCCGCGTGCTGGACGCGTACGCTGCGATTGCGAAGCAGGTGCTGCGATGACCGAGAAGCCCGAGCGCCCCGCCTCGTTGCAGCGTCGCCGGCCTCGCCCGGCCCCGGATGAGCACATCGACCCGGTCGACTACACATCCCCTCGCGCTACGTCACCCCAGGTCTCGACACCGCCGGCGCGGGCGACACCGGTGGCGGAGTCCTCGGTGGACGCCCCCAAGCGCGGCCGCGGTCGGCCGCGGCGGGAACCCACGATCCAGCTGGGCGTGCGGGTGGCCCAGGACGTCTCCGATCTCATCGAGGAGCTCACCGAGCACGACGGCACCGCGAGAGCCGTGATCGAGAACGCCGTGCGCGCCTACGCCCAACAGATCAACCGATAGCACCCGACCCCCGGTAGGGGAGGGGCGCCGGGCGCGGGCGGCTTTCCCCTGGTCCACGACGAAGGGACCCGGCCCACCTCTGATGGGGGGCCGGGTTCTCTTCCTCTGGGGACAGGCGGCGGGATGGGGTGGGTGGTTCCGTGGGTCGTCGATCGACGCGGGTGCCCGCGCCCGGTCCGAAAGGAGTCAGGGCCACCCCCCAGCAGGATCCGTCGTCAGGGGCCGAAGGGACGACCAGCGCTGTCCAGTCTGGATGCGGGACATCCCGGGGGCACCGTGCCGGACAAGGCCCGTCAGCCCGTCATCGGCAGCCCACCGGTGCGGATCTCTGCTCACGGTGATGAGGTACCCGGTGCTCGAGCCCTGCCTGAGGGTGGGCCGCTGCGATGCCGCGGCCGTGGCCTGCCAGCACCAGGCCCCCCGTTGTCGCGGAACGCCCGGAAGGCCAGGGTCTATCGGGGTGGGGGAGTGGAGGGGCTACTGGGTGGCGGCGTAGTAGGCGTCCTTGATGGACTGGTGAACACGGCCGCGGTCAGAGACCTCGTAGCCGTTCTCCTTCGCCCAGGCCCGGATCTTCGCCGTCTCCGGGTTACCACCCGAGGACCGGGGCCCGGTGGTCCGGGCGGGTTTGTTCTGGGCCCGCCGGCCGGAGGCGACGAAGGGGCGCAGGGCCTCCCGCAGCTTCTCCGCGTTGGTGGTGGAGAGGTCGATCTCGTAGTGGCGGCCGTCCAGGCCGAACTGGACGGTCTGATCAGCCGGACCGCCCTCGAGGTCGTCCTCCAGAATGATCTGCACGCTCTGGGCCATCACAGCACCTTTCCCTCAGTCTTGTCATAGTCATTCGCCAAATGAACCCGCGCCGCGAAATTCTCCGGACGAACTCCGCTTGGATCCGAAGAGCGTATTCCTTCATCAATTGGGGCCATGGCACCCAGGGCGCCCCGGTGATCGTAATACTGTCCAGGGGCGTCTCAAACTGATGTTAGCTCCTATTTAAGTCTACTGTTGTCGTGGTTCCAAGCGCGCTGACCTTGTAGCTGATGGTGTCACCCTCGTACGTGAATTCTTTGGTGTCGTCGGTGGATGCCAGGAGCGCGGAGTCAGTCGCCGCAGCGTCCCTCTGTGAGGTCCATGTGTGCGGTTCACTCGCGTCGGTTGGCGCTTCGAACGTTCCTACCCAGTAGGTCGAGGTTGTATCGCCGCCGTCAGTAACCCATTCGATGGTGATTGTGTCGGTGGTGATCATGGCTTGCTGGTAGGAGTCCTCGCTGGTGGGGTTGCTCTGCTTCCATGCGCCGGCCAGGTCCGGAACGTGGGGCGTTTCTTCAGCGGTGTTGGAATCGGCAGCACTGGACGAGGTGGTGTCTGCTCCGCTGCATCCAGTCAAGGCAAGGGCAGCAGCAAGAGCCATAGGAGCGATGAGTCTTTTCATGAATTCACCATGGCACACGCATCTCGTGTTTCTATTATCACTGTCCGTGTCGCAGCAGGGTGGGCTATATCACGCGAAAAAGTAGCTTGGCTGGCCATCCTGATCTAAATGACAGTCGACCTGCTTCGCCAAGTCCGGTAGCCACCGCTTAGACCCCAGGGCCAGAGTATCCTGCAACCACAGCGGGGCTTTTACCAAGGGCCTTGAGGCCAGAACTCCCGGCGGGGTGACACCGGCCGGCCGTCAGTAGTACTCCCGGACGTACTCGACAGCCTTCTCGAAGACGTCGTTGTCGCGGATCTTGAACTGGACGTACAAAGTCCGTCGGAGTTCCTGGCGGACCAACTGGTCACCGCGGATGGTGGATTGCCAGCCTTCGAACCGGACTCCGCGGACGACCTCGTCGATCCGGTTCACGATGTTGTCGACGATGATCGGGGTGTCCTCGGTTTTCAGCGCCTCGAAGAGCTCGGTGAGCGCGGCTTTGCCCCGTTCCTCGCGCGGCACTTCGTTCACCGCTTTCTCGGCGGCGACCGTGTCCTTGGCCAGCTCGAGCAGTTCGCGCAGGAAGTCGAGGCTGGAATGTTGGATGTCGGCGTACTTCTCACGCAGCTTGTTGAGCCGTTGCCCGAGCTCCACGAAGACAGGGTTGGTCAGGTGGCGTGCGATGCGGGCGGTGATCTGCTTCTCGATGTCCTTAGGGGAGACGTCCTCTAGGCCCCGGCCCGCCATCAGGTCTTCGATCGTGGCCGCGTCGAGGACGATCGTCTCGGAGGACTGCGGGACCTCCACTCGGACGTGTTCGTTGATCAGATCGATGGTCTTGCTGCCGAGGGCGTGCCAGGCCAGGCGTCCGGCGATGTCGGAGGGTCGGACGGACTCGTAGACGTCCGTGAGCCACCGGTAGTCGTCGCGGTAGTCGCTCAGCATCGGGTCGGGACTGAGCGCTTCCCATAGCTGGGAGACGATGCTGTAGGCCAGGCCGAAGGCGTCCTTCTGTGCAGGATCTGCCAGGGCCGCCTGGGCTTGGACCAGGCCTTCGTAGCCACCGACCGTGCGGTCGACGCCGGGGAAGAAGCTCAGGGCCGAGGACATGGCTGGGCCCATCTGTTGTTTGAGTTCTTCGATGTTGGTGACGACCCGCTCTACCGCCGTCTCGTCGAAGGCCAGTGATTTGGCGACGTCGTCGAAGATGCCCAGGTAGTCCACGATCAGCCCGTGTGTCTTGTCCGGGGGATACACCCGGTTGGTGCGGGTGATGGCCTGCAAAAGGGTGTGCTCCTTGATCGGTTTGTCGAGGTACTGGCACTGCAGGATGGGGGCGTCGAAGCCGGTGAGGAGCTTCGCGGTGACGATGATGATTTTCAGTGGGTCAGCCGGGTCGTTGAACCTCGCGAGCACCTGCTCGAGCTCGTCGGCCCCGGGCGTCCACCGGGCCCAGGACGGTGAGTCCCCGCGGGACTTCGACATCACGATCGTCGAGGCCTCCGGACCGAGGTGCTTGTCGAGTTCTTCCTTATAGGCCACACAGGTGGACTTGTCGTAGGCCACGACCTGCGCCTTGAATCCGGACGGCTCGACCTTGGCCCGGAAGTGGCCGGCGATGTCGGCGGCGATCTTGGCGATGCGCGTCGGGGCCTTGATGAGCACCTCGATGGAGGCAGCCTTCTGCGACAAAGTCGACTTGTCCGCCTCGGAGAGCTCCCGGCCGGCCACCAACTCCTCGAAGGCCGTGTCGATGGCCTTCTGATCGATGTGGATCTCCGACAACCGCGGCTCGAAGTGCAACGGCAGCGTGGCGCCGTCACGGATGGAGTCCTGAAACGAGTACCGGGACAGGTACCCGCCTTGGTCATCCGGGGATCCGAACCACATGAAGGTGTTGCGGTCGCGCTTGTTGATCGGGGTGCCGGTCAGTCCGAACAGGAACACGTTGGGCAGGGCCTCACGCATTTTGCGGCCGTAGTCGCCCTCCTGGGATCGGTGTGCCTCGTCGACCATGACGATGATGTTGTCCCGTCTGTCCAGCACACCGGAGGTCTCTCCGAACTTGTGGATCGTCGTGATGACGATGCGCCGGGCACCCTGGCTCAGCAAGGACTGCAGCTGGGTCTGGGACTCGGTCGAGACCAGCCCTGGGACGTCGGAGGCGTGGAAGGTGCTGGTGATCTGGGTATCCAGGTCGATCCGGTCGACCACGATCAGGATGGTGGGGTTCGTCAGGGCGGCCATCGCGCGCAGCTTCAGCGCGGTGAAGACCATGAGCAGGGACTTGCCTGACCCCTGGAAATGCCAGATCAGGCCTTGTTTGACCTTGCCGTGCAGGACCCGCTCGACGATGAGGTTGGTGGCTTGAAATTGCTGGAACCGGGCGATGATCTTGATCTTGCGGTACTTCTTATCGGTGGCATAGATCGTGAAGAACCGCAGGAAGTCCAGGACCGCACCGGGGTTCAGGACGCCCTCGACCGCCTCCCGGACCGCATCCAGGCCGATTTTGGCCGGGGCGTCGTCATCGGTTTCCTCGTCTCGCCACGGGCCCCACAGCTCCACCGGCATCCCGACTGTGCCGTAGCGCAGGTCCTTGCCCTCAGTGGCGAAGGAGAAAACATTGGGCACGAAGAACTGCGGCACGCTCTTCTCATAGTCCTCGTGCACCTGGGCAGCAGCGTCGATCCAGGAGTACGCCGCGCGCACCGGGGTCTTAGCCTCACCGACAACCAGCGGGAACCCGTTGCACCACAGGACCAGGTCGAACCGCTTCTCGAGCCGGCCTTGCCGGAATGTCACCTCTGTGGACACCAGCCACTCGTTCGCTGCGGGGTCGTCGAAGTCGATAAGGCGCACCGTCGTATGTTCCCCGGCTGGCCCGAACGGCATCGATTTCTGACCGGTCAGCCACGCCATGACCTCCTCATTGGCGACGATCGGGTGAGGGCTGGTGCGGGCCGAGATCAGGACAGCGCGCAGGTTGTGGATCACCTCGTCGGCCTTTGCCGGATCCGTCTCGACCTCTGGGTTCAGCCGGATGAGCACGTCGCGTACCTGAGGTTCCAGTAGGACCTCGCTCGTTGCACGCGGCAAATCCTTGCTCTCGACGAGCGTGGCACCGAGCCCGGCGACGATGTCCCGCACGAAATCACGCACTGAGTTCGCCTCGTTAAACATTGGCATCAGCGACCTCCGAAGACATCAGCGAACAGAGCCTTGCGTAAATTGCCAAGTTTCGCAGCCTCCCTCAGAGCATCCGCGGTTACCCGATCGGCGGAATTGACTCGGCCGAGAAACGCCTCCTGCTCCTCGATAGTGGGCAGACGAACCTCCATAGCAGCGGCCCCGCCTGATCCGATGTGATGGATGTTCGTGCCCGATGCGGCACGCAAGAAGCGTCCCGTCTCAAAAGCCCATCGGCACCAGTGCTCGACGAACCCAGGCAACGTGACTCCCTCGATCGCGCGGTATCGCAGGAGAGTGTTCTGGAAGCACACGGTGCCTTCCATTTCACCTTTCCAAACGGCGGGCATACCGACCGCAGTGGCGCTGGCGCTGCCCTCAGAGACGAGGACATCACCCGGTTCCAGGGCGAACTTGGCCTGCTCGGTAGGGGTGAAGTTCATCGACTTAACGTCGTCAAGGGAGACCCCAGTGGAAGTAACGTTGGCCGACCGCAGGTACGGGACCAAGTGGTCTCCTTTTTCATGCTTGGGCGCGCGCTGTCGACCGATTATGATGTCGAACGCATCTGAAGCCGCAACGGGCCTACCATAGTGGCCCATGAACTTGGAGCGGATACTCTCTGCGACCTCAATTCCCCGTCCAGCGACCTGCCAAACCCCTTGATCGCAATTTTCAAGGGCCCACAGGAGGTTGGCGATGCGCTGCTGTTCACCCAGCGGTGGAAGGTTGAACTTGTAAGCCGCGAGTTCACCCCAGTTAAGGTATGGGTTTACTGACCCCCGCGAGTTAGAGATGGCGTACTCGTGGAAGCGTTCGGTCGTGAGAACGAATGGTAAAAACTCCTGGAGCATAATGCCTGGGTTCGTAGTTTCAAGAACGAAGGTCTTCTCTCCCGTGATCCCTTCGAAGTGAGGAACGGCGACTTTCCGAAGATACGTTCGGCGCGATACGTACAGCACGTGGCCGGGAGAGAACCGCTTATAGAACATCGGACCCATTGGATCACGTCCAATTTCGCCCCAGGTATGGATATGCAAACTGCCGCTCGGGATATGCTCCCCTGCCAAGAACCGTGAGAGTCCCGATGTTTCCGCATCGACCCGATCAGTGACATGTCTAACCACGTCGCCGAGGCGCACTTGATGCCAGGTGGATCTTTCGAGGGTCAGACTCATCATGAAGAGATCCCCTGCCGCAGCTGCTTCGTGAGCTCCTTGACCGTCGCCTCGGTGACGCGGGAGGCACTTCTCCAGCGGGCCAGGGCCTCAGTCACGCTGACCTGCGGGCGGTAGTCGGTACTGGTAGTCGGGCTCACATACTGGCGAATAGCTAGGCTGAAGTCCTTATCCGCGGCCTGCTCGAGGGTGGCGACGGCGGCGAATCCGTCCTGGTCCTGGAACGCCTGGTAGGCGTCCAGAATCTTGTTCTGGTGGTTCTCGCGTAGGAACGACTGGGCCTGCTCTCGGGCGAATTCGGCGACGGCGTTGATGAACAGAACCTTGCCCTGATGATCGGCGGGCTTGGTTGCCCGGAGTGTGATCACGACGGCTTCCATCGGGCTGTTGTAAAAGAGCCCGGGGCCGAGTCCGATGACGGCCTCGACCAGGTCGGACTTCACTAGGGCCTTGCGCAGGCTCGCTTCCTCGCGGCGGAACAGGACGCCGTGCGGGAAGAGGATGGCGGCGCGGCCGGTCTGCGGGTTGAGGCTTCTGGCGATGTGCTGGAAGAAGGCGTAGTCGGCCCGTCCCTGCGGCGGGACGCCCCAGATATTGCGCCCGTAGGGGTCCTTGGTGAACGCAGCACGGTTCCATGCCTTGATCGAGTACGGCGGGTTGGCCAACACCACATCGAAGGTCTGCAGCCCGCCGCGGGCGTTGTGGAAAGCGGGTCTGGTGAGCGTGTCGCCGTGGGCGATGTGGCCATCGGAGATGCCATGCAGAAAGAGGTTCATCCGGGCGATCGCGCTGGTCCCGTAGTTGAGCTCTTGGCCGTACAGTCGGACGTTGCGCCACTCCTTACCCTGGCTACGCAGCTCGGCTGCGGTGGAGATCAGCATTCCGCCCGTGCCGCAGGTTGGGTCGTACACCGACTCGCCCGGTTGCGGGTCGAGCATCCGGGTCATCAGGTGCACCAGGGTGCGGTTGGTGTAGAACTCCTGGGCGGTGTGGCCGGAGTCGTCGGCGAACTTCTTGATCAGGTACTCGTATCCCTGCCCGAGTTCGTCCTCCGGTAGGTTCGCCACCGACAGGGTCCGGGTGGAGAAATGCTCGATCAGGTCGCTGAGCGTGGCGTCGGGCAGCAGGTTCTTGTTGCCCCAGTCGCCGTCGCCGAAGACGCCGGCGAGGGTGTCCGGGTTGGCTGATTCGATGGCTCGCATTGCGGCCAGGATCGCCGGTCCGATATTGGTCGTGACGGTGCGGATGTCCTCCCAGTGGGCCCCGTCCGGGATGGCGAAGCGGTGGTTCTCCGGCAGGTCCGCCAGTTCCTCGTCGTCGTAGACCTCCATTGCGGCGGTGTGTTCCTCGTCGTACACGTCGGAGAGCCGCTTGAGGAAGACGAGCGGGAAGATGTACTGCTTGTAGTCGCCGGCGTCGATGAGACCGCGCAGGATGACAGCGGCGCCCCACAGGTAGTTCTCCAGCTCGCGCTGGGTGATTCTGGACGTGGTCATGACTGCACCTCCTGCTCGGACAGGCCCCACTTCGCCAGTTCCGCCTCGAGCGCGGCCCGGGTCTGGCGGGATTGTTCGTGGGCCGTCTCCAGCTCGCGCAGGGCGTCCTCGAGGGTGACCTCGTCCTCAATCTGCGCGGTGACGTAGAGGGGGATGTTGAGGTTGAAGTCGTTGGTAGCGATGTCGTCCAGGTCGGTCACGGTCGACAGCCCGTCCCGGTCGATGAACGACTCATAGACGGCGAGGATCGCGTCTCCGTGCTCGGGTTCGAGCGTGTTCTGGTTCCTGCCGCGTTTGAACAGTTGCTCGGCGTTCACGAACAAGACCTTGCCCTGGCGGTCGGGGGCCTTGTTTCTCCGCAGGATGAGCACGCACGCAGCTAGCCCCGTCCCATAGAACAGGTTGGGGGCCAGACCGATGACGGCCTCGATCAGGTCTTCTTGCAGCATGTGCTTGCGTATTGCTCGTTCGGCGCCGCCACGGAACAGTGCGCCCTGGGGTAAGACGACCGCGACTCGGCCGTTGCTGGGGACGGCGGAGGCCACCATGTGTTGCACCCACGCCCAGTCCGCGTAACCCTTCGGCGGGACGCCTCCGAGTCCGTTGCGACCCCAACGGTCGGCGGACCATGTCTCCTGCCCCCAGTTCTTTAGTGAGAACGGAGGGTTGGCGATGACGCAGTTGAAGCGTGCCAGCCGGGGGCCGTCGAAGAAGGCCGGCTCGCGCAGTGTGTCGCCGCGCACGACGCTGAAGTCCTCGACACCGTGCAGCAGCAGGTTCATCCGGGCGATGCCGGAGGTGGCGAGCACCTTCTCCTGGCCGTATAGCTTTCCCCACAAGGACCGCGGCTCGCCGCCGTTCTGCCGGACGTGCTCGATGACCTCGATCAGCATCCCGCCGGTGCCGCAGGCCGGATCGTAGATCGTCTCACCGGCTTGCGGGTCCAGAATGTTCACGAGCAGGGAGACCACGGAGCGGGGGGTGTAGTACTCCCCGGCCTTCTTGTTCGACTGGTCCGCGAACCGTTTGATCAGGTACTCGTACGCCTGCCCGAACACGTCCGGTGAGACAGAGGCGTTCGTCAGCGGACGGGCTGAGAAATGTTCGATGAGATCCAGCAGCCGCTCATCTGACAGCTTGTCTCTGTTGGTCCACGACGCGTTGCCGAAGATGCCGTACAGGACATCCGGGTTCGCCTTCTCGATCTGTCGGAAGGCGTTGACGAGAGCTTGCCCGACGTTGGTTGTCCGGGCGCGCACGTCATCCCACAGGCACCCTTCCGGGATGACGAACCGGTGGTTCTCGGCGAACGACGCGAAGTCGTGGTCACCGCCGGACTCTGCCAGCGCCTGCCCGTACTCCTCCAAGTAGACATCGCTGATTCGCTTGAAGAACATCAACGGGAAGATGAACGACTTGAAGTCGGCCTGGTCGATCGAACCGCGCAACAGGTCGGCCGCCCCGGCGAGATGGTTTTCGAGCTCGGTCAACGACAAGGGCGGTCCCGTCGGGATGAGCGAACGCGCGATCGCCTCTGCCTCTTCCTGTGTCAACCTGGTCCTCTCATGATCTACAACCGGGGATCTCCGCCGGCCATCGTCAACCTACCTCGCGAGCCAAACACACTCGGGTCCCACCCGCGCAGGCACCACCAAGAGAGTGTCCGCGGGCGGTTGTTGAAGGGGCAGTGTCAGCCCCGATAGCAGGACCTCCAGGTCTGGGATGCCGTCGAAGCTGGTGCCCGCCCGCGCCTCGTCGCCGAACAGGACTGTGACCAATCGACATGTCCGTACTCGTGTACACGGTCAGCGTGCTCGACCGGTTCCGGGTTGGGAGTCGCCTGTTGCGTTGAGGTACACCCATATGCAACGGTTCGACTGGTCTGGATTTTACGTAGCGTTAGAGTCCTTCAGGGTTTTGCGCATCGATACCGTGCAAAGATCTAGACATGGTGCAACAGATCGGGCAGCGGATCGGGTACGCCCGGGTGTCGAGCACCGACCAGAACCTTGCCCGGCAGCTGGCCACCCTTGGTGAGGTGAACCGCCTGTTCGAGGAGAAGCTGTCCGGGGCTCAGCGTGTCGGGCGCACCGCCTTGGCGGACATGATCAGTTGCGCCCGTGACGGGGACACGGTCGTGGTCTCTTCGATGGATCGGTTGGCTCGGTCGGTGGTGGATCTGAATCAGATCGTGGGAGAGCTGATCACCAAGGGAGTGGCGGTGGAGTTCCTCACCGAGCGGGTCACCTTCCGCCCCGGGACTACGGACCCGTTCGCGGAGTTCCAGCTGAACATCATGGCCTCCTTCGCCCAGCTCGAGCGGGCCATCACCAGGGAGCGGCAGGCTGACGGTATCCGTGCGGCCAAGGCCCGTGGCGTCTATCGGGGCAGGGTGCCCAAGCTGACCGGTGAGCAGCTGGTCACGGCGCGGGAGCTGATTTCCGCCGGGGTGCCTAAGGCCGAGGTTGCCCGCCGGCTCAGCGTCGACCGGTCCACCCTGTACCGGGCGCTGGCTCGTGATGCATGAGGATCACGTGCGGAGTACTTGGGTCATCTGTGCAGCCGACTTCGGAAGATGGCATTTGCGGCCACGGGTGTTCCAACAGGCGTTCAGGCGGGTGCGGTGCCGCAGAGTCGTCGTCTTCCGCACGCCGTTGCTCGTGTGTCTCTACGGTGCGTCGTCGGGGTCGCGTCGGTCGATGTTGATGAGCAGGAGGAGTCCGATGGTGCCCCAGCTTCCCAGGGCGAGGAGGAGCCAGTCGCGGTGGGTGATCCAGTGGTAGGCGCCGATCAGGAAGATGAGGATGATTACTGTCCTGATGACCGTGATGATCAGTCGCGTCACTTGGTGGTAGGTCCATGGGGTTCCTCGTGGGGATGGCATTGTCGTTCCGGTCTGCTGGGGGGTGAGCTGGTGCTGGATGACCTCACGTCTGTGCGGCCTCTCGTGGCGGGGGCAGTGTCTCGGTCGCCTCAGGTGAGGTCGTCGATGAGGCGGGCGAGGATGTCGTTCATGGCCAGGAGTCCGATCAGTTCGTTGCCGTGGATCACGATCAGGCGGTTGAGGTGGAACCGGGTCATGAGCGCGGCGGCCTGGTGGACGGAGAGGTCCGCGCCCACGGTGACGGCCGGTTTCACCGCGGCGTCGTAGACGTTCAGGAGGTCGACATCGCCTTCCTCGGCGACGATGCTGCGCAGCAGTTCGGTGTAGGAGAGCAGCCCGTAGGCGTCGTGGGGGTTCTGTGGGTCCACTACGAGGCTTTTGACCCTGCGGGTGCGCATGGTCGACAGGGCCTCGCGCAGGGTGGCGTAGGGGGAGATGGTGATGACGTCGGGCACCATGACGTCTTTGACGGTGAGCATGTCGTCCTCCTGCGGTTGTCGGAAGGGGGGGCGGGGTTCAGTCGTTCTCGCGGCGCATGCGGGCTTCGAAGCTGGCGACCTGGCGCATGTCGATGCCGGTCAGGTGCTCGATGGGCACGGTGAGGGCGATGCCGTGGGAGTTCTCCCCGTCGGTCAGCGTCTCGTGGAGCACTTTCAGGATGGGCACGGCCAGGTGGGAGCCGACGACCATGAGCAGCACCGATTGGGAGCCTTCGAAGGTGAGGCCGAAGAACGTCTTCTTCAGCTGTCCCCCGATGCCCTTGCCGGCCAGGATGGTCACCCCGGTGGCCCCGGCACCCTGGGCACGCTCGATGATGGCGTCCTCCAGGTCGGGGGGAGCGATGACGACGAGGGCGGTGAACTTCATGGCGCTTCCTTCTTCTGCAGGACGGTGAGCCGTTCCCGGATCATGGCGTAGATCAGGACGGAGATGATGGGGAAGATCGAGGCGAAGGCGATCAACCCGAAACCGTCGATCAGCGGGTCCCGGCCCTCGATCGCGGTGGCCAGCCCGATGCCCAGGGCGGTGACCAGCGGCACGGTGATCTCCGAGGTGGTGACACCGCCCAGGTCGAAGGCCAGGGCGACGATGTACTTCGGGGCGATCAGCACCAGGAGGATGACGGTGGCGTAGGCGGCCATGATGAAGTAGTGCAACGGCCCGCCGACGAGGATGCGGTAGGTGCCCACGGTGATGCCCACCGCCACACCGGCGGCCACGGCCAGGCGGATGGCGGTGGCGGTGATCCCGGCCGGGGAGACCTGCGCGGCTTGTTCGCCGATGGCCAGCAGGGCCGGTTCGGCCATGGTGGTGGCGAAGCCGATGAGCAGGGCGAAGAGCAGGATCAGGCCGGTGTGATCGTGGTCGATCAGCTGCTCGGCCATGAGTGTGCCGATGGGGAAGAGACCGAGCTCGAGCCCGATCACGAAGGCGTAGAGGCCCACCAGCACCATGGTGAAACCCACGACCACGCGCCCGGGGTGGTTGAGCCGGCGTCGCAGGAGCACGTACTGGAAGAACAGGACCACCAGCACCATGGGCAGGATCTCCCGGACCATCTCCGCCAGCCCCAGGATCAGTTCCAGCCCCCAGTGCCGGTGCCCCTCCTCACCGCCGGTGTCGGGAACACCGGAGGGGTCGGTGAAGGTGTAGACCCAGATCCCGTACAGCTGCACCCCGATCATCGGGACCATCACACACAGGCCCACGAGCCCAAAGCCGTCACGGAAGGCGCTGCGGCCCCGGATGGAGCTGGCCAGCCCGAGCCCAATGGCCGCGACCAGGGGCACGGTCACCACATTGGTGGTCACCCCGCCGGAGTCGTAGGCCAGTCCGACGATCTCGGCCGGCGCCACGTAGGTGACCGCGATGACCACCAGGTATCCGGGGATCAACAGTCGCTGGACCGGCCAGCCCCGCAGGATCCGCAGGATCCCCAGGATCAGCACCAGGCCCACGGACACGGCGATCACCAGGCGCAGGGTGAGCCCGTTGAGCCGGCCCTGGCTCACCAGTTCGGCCTGCTCGGCCACGGCGATCAGCGCCGGTTCGGAGACCACGGCGGCGAAACCGATGGCGAAGCCGAACGGCAGCAGGAATCCCAGTGCCCCGCGCCGGGCGAACTGGTTGGCCAGGTTCTTGCCCACGGGGAACACGCTCAGGTCCAGCCCGTGCAGGAACAGGGCAATGCCCACCCCCACGATCAGCAGCCCGCCCGCCAGGCTCACCGGGTCCTGCGGCATCTGCCGGAACACCACCAGCTGGAAGGCCACGACGACGACCACGATGGGCAGGAGGTTCTTCAGCGCCTTCAGGAACTCGTGGGCGAAGTGGCTGAGGTGCTCCATCGAGGATCAAATCCCCTGCTGTGACGGTCTGAGAACAGGCCTGAACCCCAGTCTGTCGGAACCCGACCGGGGCGTCCACAGATCTTCCTCGCCCCGGCCACGCCGCCTTGTAGCAAGGACGCCGACCATGCCGCCAACCTCGGCCGCGCGCGGCCGACGGCTCTCAGGCGGCGCCCTCGTGGTCTTGCAAGGCTGGGGATGCGGGACGTCTCATCCGGAAAATTTTCGCCCGCATGTTTCCGCGGTTCGGCCCGTCTCGCAGCTATGTGCTTTATCCATGTCCCTAGAATCGGATACTCAACGTTGGTTGCGAGACAGATGAGGTGGACGTGGGGAAGCTAATCGGGTATGCGCGCGTGTCGACACGTCAGCAGGACGCAGACCGTCAAGGGTCTGACCTCCTGCATGCCGGCGTGCGGCGCGATGACCTCTACGTGGACTATGGAGTGTCTGGAGGACGCGCATCCCGCCCTGAGTTCGACAAGGCCGTGGCCTCCCTCGAGGAGGGCGACACTCTGGTCATCACCACGCTGGACCGGTTGGGGCGCTCAACCCAGAACATGCTCGCCTTCGCCGAAGCGCTACGGGGTAGGGGAGCGGGATTGCGGGTGCTCAACCTCGGTGGGGGAGACGTGGACACGGCGACCCCGATGGGCTCGATGGTCTTCACAGTCATGGCCGCCCTGGCCCAGATGGAGCTGGAGATCAAGCGGGAGCGGATCACCGATTCGGTGGCCAAGCGCCGGGCCGCCGGCAAGGATCTCGGCGGTCGGCGTCAGGCCTTCACCGACTCCCAGATCCGCAACGCCCTCCGACTGATCGACGGTGGGGAGCCGGCCACCCAGGTCGCCCGCGACCTCGGTATGTCGAGGGCCACCCTCTACCGGCGGATCCGGGAACTGCCGCAAGTGACGACCATCTGAGGTCGTCATCTCCTGTGGACATCGTGATGCGTATGGCGCGCCTGAGCGGGCACCCCCATATGGGCGGGTCATACGGGCATCAACCGCATCCGGTTTCCTGTCTCCGGATCATGATGTAGACCCGCAGCCGCAAGAGGTCCCTCATACGTACGTCACCGGGAGCACCCGGAAGACGCGAGGTCAGGATTGTGCGGCCCCGCCCAAGACGAATTGTGCGCCGGTGTCGCGGAGCATGGTGTAGGGATCGATCCACTCCACCCCCATCGCGTCGCAGGCATCCGGGATCAGGATGCGCCGACGGGAATTGGGGTTGGGCCGCTCATGAGTCACCACGGTGTGAGCGTGAGCGTGAGCGTAAGCGACGAGTTCAAAGTCGGCTGCCGCGAAGAAGTCCGAAACAGCCGCCGGCGTGAAGTCGTTCGAGTCCGCCCACTGTGCCAGCCGTTGCATGCTGGGCACCATGGTCTGATCTGGGGTTAGGAAAAGTGAGCTGCGTCCGCCGATCCAGGCGGCGAGCTCATCGGCGCCGACGACCAGTTCCTGGCGGACTTTGCTGGTGCTGCACAAGATTCCCGCGGTGTGGCCCTGGTCCAGCCACTCCCAGAAGGCAGGAACGAAGTCGAAGCCGTAGTGCAGGTTCTTGGCAGTGATGAAGATGTTGGCGTCCAGCAGATACATCTATGCCACCCCTACCTGTTCCCCAAGGCGGACAAAGGTTTCATGCTTCCTCGTTCCCAGCAGTCGGAAGGCATCGCGGTGAAGCGTGCGCCCACTCTTGGTGTCGTTGATGAGGGCTCGGGCGAAGCGCCGGCTGACCCGTAGCGGTTGAGTGTTGTAGTAGTTGCCGCCCGGCGTCTTCCTCTGCTGCGCCAGCAGAGCCATGACGCGGGACAGTTCCTCGTCGTAGGCAGCGCGGTAGGCATCCCAGTCCAGTAGGTCGGCGTCGAAGATCCTCTTGAGGACGACGAGGGTGCTGACCTTGTACATCCGGGCTAGTCGATCCAGCTCTTCCGTGCTCACGGCACCGCGGTAGTCGGAGCGAAGGGCGGCCAGCGGCACCAGAACTTCGGCGGCTACTTGGTTGCACCACAGCTCGATGGCGTTGCCGTCCGCGCGTCTCATGGTGGCGTCGGTCAGAGCGCTTTGTCCTAACCAGAGGTGGCATACCTCGTGGATCAGGGTAAAGATTTGGGCGGCTTTGGTATCGGCGCCGTTGACGAAAACAAGCGGGGCCAGGGGGTCGGAAAGGGCGAATCCTCGAAACTCGCCAGGGTCCAGTACTCGATGGGTGTTGTTGCCGACAATGCCGCTGACCATGACCAGGATCCCGGCTTCCTCGGCAGAGTCGATCAGGCGGCGCAATGCCTCGCTCCAGTTCGCATCCTGGGCGCGGTCACGATCGGTGAACTGCAGTACCTCGCGAATCCGATCGGCGGTCTCGACCACGGGTCCGTCCACGGTGGCGGAGCCGATGAAGGGCAACGGCTCCGCTCCGCTGATCAAGGCGTGCTGGCGGTACCACTCCTGACGTTGTTCACAGATGAAGATCGTCTCGAGCAGATCCGGGCTGGGGTGATCGACCTGGTGGTTGCCCACGGTGCGGAAGTCAGGGATGGGCACTTTGTCAACGGGAGGTTCGGCCAGGAAGAAGGAACCGAAGGGCGTGAACGTGGCCTGGGCGAACTGCTCCAATTGGTGAAACGTGGGCTGGCGATCGCCTCGCTCCCAGGCCTCAAGTTCGGGGAAGCGGTGCTCAAGGTCCTCCGGAGGGCGTCCGGAGCGTTCCGCCGCCCACCGCAACACCGCGGGGGCAACCGGAACCCGGAAGACCGCCATCGGTGCGTCCTTTCATTGCTGACCTGTTCTCTGCATCGTATCCGGGGCTGCTCGTCGGGCCGGGGGAACGGCACACAGAGTGATCGAGATCCATTGTCGAAGCCCCATAAGGCTGTGCAAGGGCTCACGAGCCGCTAGTCACATCCCCGCACTTGAGCCAGTCGTCGCGGTGGGGCTTCCAGCGGTTTCGCCGCTTCGGTCCGCCAGATGGTGACCTGCTGCCGTCCGCAGCTTGGAGCTCTACGGTGGGGCCATGGCGTCTTTGCACCCCTTCCGAGGGGACGGCCCGCGCACCTCGAACGAGCAGGAGTTCCTCGACGCCCTCGCCGCGTATATCACCGGCTGGGCTGCCTCCGGAGTCTCCGCGCAGTCCTTTGAGGTGGTCGCCCGGATACACCCGCTGGTGGTGATGACCGACGTCCCGGACGTGGACGTGCCGGCGGGGACGTGCACCCTGCAGGTCGGGTACTGGGATGACCGTCAGGGGTGCCGGGCCCTGCAAGGGGAGTGGGGGGATGAGTACCTTCTGGACAGCCATGTGTACAGCAGCGATGGGCTGACCGTCTTCGGTCTCCACGAGGAGCCGGCCGCCTACGGGGCCTTGGCCGGCAAGTGGTTGGAGCGGCAGCTGCAGCGCCGGGTGGATCGTCAGGATTGGATCCGCAAGGGCAGGCTCGTCCAGTCCCGATGGGTGCTGCCCGACACCGGCAAGCGGGTGGCGCAGACCGTCAACACTAATTGGTTCGTTCGCGGTGCCCCGGATCGAGTCACCCGCGTCCGCTGAGCTCTGGGGCCGCCCCCACTCGGCAGTGCAGTAGGGGTTCCCTCGCCGGCGCCCCCATGGGACAACCTGAGCTCGTTGGACGCAAATCTGTGGGACTGGACCTCCCATCATCGGGTTGCCCACGATGCCCAGATGAGACCACGTGGGCGCCTTGTCATCTCCCGAGACAGCAAGACTCATGCCTCGTCACCATGGCGCTCCTGGGAGCCTTGGCCCCGCCTAGGAAGCATGTTCAGCGTCGGGACGAGGACAACGACCAGGCCGATCACGAAAGGGACCCAGATGGCTTCGCCCCACATGGTGTAGACGACAACTCCGAAGAGGGTCAGGTAGGCCACATAGGACACGATCAGAAGCACTATCTTGCTCCTCTTGCTCATGGCGCCCCTTCCCTTCAATTCCCGATCCCTCCAGCGCGGCTCCAGAGAAGGCTTATCGTGCTTGAACGATTGGCCCTCCGGATCTCCAGGACCTGTCGGGCCGCGAGGAGCATTCCGGCCAGCAGCGGTGGCAGCGCGGGCAACTTCCGCAGCTTGGATCCAGGCACCATCATCGCCGCCGCGAATCCCGTGGGGGGTAACTCCAGAACGCCGATTCCGCATCCATCTCGGCTCCCTCGATGTTCTCGGTTCTAAAGGTTGCCCTGCGGACCATCGGGGTTTTCGCGCCGTTTGCGTTGCCGCGCTTCGTAGCGCTCCCGTTCGCGCTCCTGCATCAGCTCATATCGCTGCCGTTGGGCCTCGTAGCGGGCGGTGTTGGCGGAGGCCTCATCGGCTTGGGCTCGGCGGAACATGCGGAATCCCAGCACCAGCATCAGCACGCCGAAGGTCAGAAAGCTCCCACCGAGCCAGTACGGGGAGAGCATGAACGCCTCCGCCGAATTGAAGACGGAGACGGCGCCGATCCCCACCAGCGCACCGCCGATGCCACGGCGCACCCCACTTGTCATGGACCCCACCCCCTGTGAGCTGTGTGAGTTCCACGCTACACAGGCGTGTGTGTCCGGGAACGGCGGGACGGCTGGCGACGGCGTAGTCACTTCGGGGGTCAGCGACCGTCGGAGCCCGGAACACGCACAGGAGTGCGGGACAGCAACCGACCCCTTCAAACGTCAGTTCACGAATGTTGCACCAGGGGTTTGGATCGTGCAGCGATGCGGCGGCGGACGGTGTGGTTCATCAGCGCCGAGAAGGTCAATCAGGCCCGGCATCGGCTGGCCAAGGGAAGTCGTGGTGGGCGCCCGCCGGCCTTCGACGAGGCGTTGTACCGAGGTTGGAGCGCGATCGAACGGTGCTTCAAGCGGCTCAAGCAGTTCCGCGACCTGGCCACTCGGTACGCCAAACGCACCGCCTACTACCGGGCGGAGATCCACATCGGTGCCACCGTGCTGTGGTTGAGGTGGAGCCGCGGATCGGGCCCTACCAGCGGCGCCCGGTCAGGCGGACGACGGCGTCGATGACGAGGGTGATCAGCCCACCGATTAACAGCAACCCCCCGATCATGAGGAGCGCGCTCGGGGCGAAGAGGACCCCCATGTCGTTGGTGCGGCCGATGATGACGAGCCCAATCATGGGGAGGGTGATGAGGACGCCGATCCCAGTGAGTATGAGAGCTGCCTGGCGAAGCGTTCTGGTCGGTTTCATGCTGCGCCCTGTCCCCTGGTGTGAACCTGGTGGAGGGAAGATACCGCCGCGCTTCGGCCGGGGTCGAGGGTTTCTGGTGCGCCACCCCGATGTCCCGTGTGGCCTGCAGTGGTGTGCCGTCATGATTCGCAGGACAGACCGTAGGTGCGGTAGGGGTTCCCGTTTGTTCGTCCCGATGGCGGTCCTTTGGTGGGGTCCCTTCATGGTTCACGGATCAAGCACGACCGCAGTAGCTCACCAGAAGTCGTCCTCGTCCTTGTCGCCTTCGCGTCGACCGGCGTATCGCTTCACGAGTCCTACCCCGAGCCCGACGCCGAGGTAGCCCGCAATGATCCCTCCGGGGAAGTCGCCAGTGACGAGGTAATAGCCCGCCCCGATGGCGAGAAGTGGAATCAATGACCAGAGCATCCACTGGAGATGCTTGTTGCCGCGCATGATGCGCCCCCGTCCCCCTCGGTCTGTTTGCCATAGCATATGCGTAGCTGGATGGCCCCGGAGCGGGCCCGGGGGAGGAAGGACCAGCACCATGGGGGAGAGCGTCCAATCGGGAGGACCGCGGGTCGCTGCCGGTTTCTGGGTGGGGGCAGTGGTGACCGGGGTGCTGCTGGCCGCGGTGTTCTGGTGGGCGGGCCTGCCGTGGTGGTTCGCCGTACTGGCCGGGGCCTGCCCCGTCTTGTTCCTGGGAGGCATCGTGCTCGCGGCCCAGCGGTCCCGGAAGGCCGGGGAGCAGGCGGATCCCGGGGCCTACGGGATCACCGCGGACGGGCTTCGTACCCGCGGGCACCTCGAGGTGGACCGGGACGTCTCCGAACTGCCGGAGCTGGTGACCCAGGCGGTGGACCCGCTGCGGGGCTTCGAGCTCACCTCGATCGATGACCGTGGAGCCCGCCTCGAGACGGGCCCGTCGGCCCGGACCTTCGGTCTGGTGATCCGATTGCGCTTCACCTCCCTCACCCCGGGCGAGGGTGCCTCCGCACGTTCCCGGATCGAGGCCTCGTCCTTACCGGCGATCAAAACCGCCGTCTCCGACTTCGGGGACGGCCGCTGACGCCTCGCCGCCCTCTTCGACGCCCTGGCGCAGCAGGCTGCTGCGGGCACCACCACACCGGCTGACTGACCACCCGCAGTGGCGTGGTCGATGAGGGAGCACCCACGATGACGACGACCGATCCCACGGCCCCGGCCTTCGACGGCACCCGCCGCTCCATGTACGAGATGGGCTTCCACCCCTTCGGCCAGTGGTGGTCGACCCTTCCCACCGGAGCCCAGATCGCCCTCGTGCTGGGGTTCGTCGTGGCGATGGTCGCCGCGATCTGGTGGGCGGTACGACACGAGCGGCGCCACACGCCGGCACCCCAGGAGGGAAAGCGGCCCAAGAGGGCCGGACCCGGGAGAAGCGCCAGCCCCGGCTCCTGAACGCCTGCCACATGTGGATCGACGGCCTCAGGGAGGCCCGCGACAAGGCCTCTTCTCGTGCGCCCTCCCCGAGACCCGGACGGTGCCGAAGAGTCCACAGCCCTCCCGGTTCCCTATCGCCCGCACGAGTGCTTGGCTGAGCTCATCGGGGACGGAGGGGGCCACGTGGACACCTACAGCAAGCCCCCCAGCGGGAACTGGCGGTGGTGGTTCGTCGGCCTGGCCGGACTGCTGCTGATCGCACAGATACTGTGGGGGCTCACGGATGGCTGGGACTTCTCCCGCACCCTCGGCGTCATGGCCGCGGCGGCCATCGGGCTGTCCTTCCTGCTCCAGATCCGAGAGGCCCGCCGGAAACGTCAGCAGGAATAGCGCGGCCGGATGCTCCCGAACGCCCCGGGCGACCGCCATGAGGACAGCTCATGAGCGCACAAGGCACACCGCGAGGCAACAACCGGGTCCCGTGGACCCTCTGGCTGACAGTCGCGCTGCTGATGGCCTGGGTAGTTCTCGGCTTCATCGGCGGGTGGGAGCTCTTCCACATTCTCGGCACCGCAGCGATGGCCGCCCTGCTCCTGGGTCTCCTCCGTCAGATCCGGCACGTTCGCCGGAAACGCTCGCCCGGCGACCAGCTGGAGGGAGCGGATGAGCCGATCGTCTGAACCCATCGGGACGCCCGCTCTCCTGGTTCTGGCGGCTTTTCTCGGCGTCGGGGTGCTGAGCATCCTCAGCACCGGGATGTTCCGGCTGTTCGAGGGTCTCGTCTTCACCGGCGCCTCGTGGATGGCACTCGGTGCGCTTGTCGCATACGGCGGGGTCAGGTTCCTGCGGGAGCAGTGGCCGCGCTGAATCCACACAGAGGGCGTCACACCATGTTGGATCACTGATGCCCCGTGCATGGCGGCGGCGCCTTCGTTGACCGTGCTCCCGTTCCGGGGGACGCGGTGGCGGGGAGCTCTGCTGCCGTATTTCATGACCACGGACAGTGTGCAACCGCAAATGTGTGTCTGTTTGCCCGGTTTCCCTCCCTGGTAGGCAGGGACCATGAGCCGCCCGATTGCCGCATGCCCCGCCGGGGTCACCCGATGAGCGAGAAGCCGCGCACGTCGACCACCGCGGTCGTCGTCCTTGCCGTCCTGTTTTTGGCGGGGTTCGTGGTGCTGCGCTGGGTGGAGCCGCCGTGGTGGGTGTGGTTGCCGGCCTTGGGTGTCCTGGCCGTCGCAGGAGTGGTGTTCGCCCGGTTCGCCGCCCACGCCCCACGGCACGAGCGCTTCACTCTCGAGGACCGGTGGGCCACCGGGTTGCCGGTGTCCGAGGCGCTGGAACGGATCGCCGTCCACTTCGACGGTGACGGCGCGGCCGTCCACCGGGGGCAGGAGGAGATCACCGTCGAGTTGGGCTCCGATCCGAAGTTCCGGTTCCTGGGCGTGGAGTCCGCCCGGGGCCGGCGGGCGTTTCCCTCGACCCTGACTGTCACCGGTGCCGCCGCCGAGGAGGGGGCCGTGCTGTCGGCACGGGCGAGGGACGATCTCGGGTGGTACCTGATCATGCGGCAGGGCGCGCCCCGGTGGGCGGCCGAACGCAACGCCCACCTGATCGACACCTGCCGCCGCCTGACCCAGGAGGAGGCCCACGAGGCTCCGGAGGCCGGAGCCACCCACCTGGGGCGCCTGACCGCAGAAGAACCCGACCCTGGGCCGGGGCCGATGGACGCGCTGAACATCTCCAACCTGGTCCGGCTCTGGACCGCCTGGCTGATCGTGACGGTGCTGCTGCTGGTCACGGAGGTGGACGTGCCCATCGGGATGTACGCGGCGATCACCGGGGTCGCCGTGCTGCTGTCGGCGTGGCTGTGGTGGGCCGAACGCCGGCGGAAGACCAAATGGGCCGCACGACACCAGGACCTCCGATGAGGCCGGCGCACCGCATCGGGACGGCCACGGTGCTTCAGCGGTCCGGAGCGATCCACTGGCGCGCCCACCGTTGGCCGCATCGTTGCGCCACCACCGTCCCCGTACCAGTGAGGGAGCACCGGCCATGACCAGTTCCTCGTCCCCGTCCCCGGGCAACTCCGGCCACCCCGACGAGCCCTCCCACGGCCACCCGCCTCGGGACACTCCCGCCGGCGGTCCCTCCGGGGCGGGCCCGGGCCAGCAGCACGGCCGAGCACCCGCCCCGGCGCAGCTCAAACGGCTGCTGGTCCTGACGGTGGCCTCGGGTGTGCTGTACGTGCTCCTCGGTGTGGTGGTCATGGTCATGTTCGCCACGATGGACTTCGCCCAGGTGTATCAGCGGATGGGTGTGCCGGCCGAGGAGGCCGGCCAGATGGGCACCATGGTCGAGCGGATGCGCGGCTTCTCGCTGGCCTCCGGGTTGCTCACCCTGGCCGTGCTGGTGGGGTTGTACGTCATGGAGTACGTGTTCCTGCGCAGAGGCGCGAACTGGGCACGAATAGTGGGGATCGTGCTGGCGATCCTGAGCTCCGTGACGTTCCTGGGCAATCTCTTCGGGTTCTGGCTCTACGGGCAGTGGGCGATGGTGCTGATCGCCATCGGCGTGGCCTTCATCGCGGTCAACATCGCCTGGCTGGTGACCGCCTTCCAAGCCCCGATCCGTGACTGGTTCACCCGTCAGCGCTACACCGGGTGACCCGCCCGCACCCGGGGCGGGCCAGCTGGGCTCGTGAGGACAGTCCAGGGCCAGTGAACGTCAGGAGGAGCACACCATGAGCGAGCCGTTGGTGCACATCGAGAACTTCCGGATGGTCTTCGGGGCCACGGCCGTGATCGAGGACCTGTCCTTCGACGTGGCCGCGGGGGAGACCTTCGGGCTTCTGGGCTCCAACGGGTCGGGCTGAACTGTCCTGGGTCTGGTGGAGACGTTGATCTAGCAAGGAGACTGGGATCATGTCTGCACCACGCAAGTACGACGCCGCCACGGTGGACCGGGCGGTGAGGATGTACCGGGAGCGTCAGGACGAGACCGGGGAGTCGAAGCTGGAGTCCCGCCGCCGGATCGGGGAGCTGCTGGGCATCAATCAGGCCACGTTGCGCAACTGGATCGAGCGCTCCGAGGTCGATGCCGGCACCCGGGTCGGGGTGACCTCCTCCGACAACGAGGAGCTCAAGCGCCTGCGGAAGGAGAACGCTGAGCTCAAGCGGGCCAACGAGATCCTCAAGACCGCCTCGGCGTTTTTCGCGGCGGCGGAGCGAGACCGCCTCATCAAGTGATGATCGACTACATCGACGCCTACCGGGGTCGGTTCGGGGTCTCGCCGATCTGCTCCGTGCTCGCCGCGCACGGGTACCGGATCGCCCCGTCGACCTACTACGCGGCCAAGGCCCGCGGGGTCTCGGCGGCGGTGCTGGAGGAGGCCTACGCCGCCGAGGCGGTCTACGACCTCTACCGGGCCAACCGCAGCCTCTACGGCGTGCGCAAGCTCTGGCACACGGCCCGCCGCGCCGGGCTCCACCTGGGCCGGGACCAGGTCGGGAGGCTGATGCGCATCACCGGGATCACCGGGGTCGTGCGCGGACGCCACCACACCGTCACGACGGTGGCCGATGAACGAGCACCGCGGCACCCGGACCTGATCGGGCGGGCCTGGGCGACCCCGAGTCGCCCGGACCAGTGGTGGGTGGCCGACTTCACCTACGTGTGGACCTGGTCCGGGTTCGTCTACGTCGCCTTCGTCACCGACGTGTACTCCCGGGCCATCCTCGGCTGGCAGGTGACGGCCTCCAAGCACACGGCACTGGTGTCGACGGCCCTTCAGCAGGCGCTGTTCACGCGTCGGCGCACCGACGTCACCTTCACCTCCACGGGCCTCGTTCACCATAGCGATGCCGGGTCCCAATACACGTCGCTGACGTTCACCGAGGCGTTGCTGGAAGCCGGGATCGCCGGGTCCATCGGGACCGTGGGCGATGCCCTGGACAACGCCTTGATGGAGTCCACCATCGGGCTCTACAAGAACGAGCTGATCGAGCTCAACCGCCGCTCCTGGCGCACTCGCGCGGAGGTCGAGACCGAGACCGCCGACTGGGTCCACTGGTACAACGCCCACCGGCTGCACTCCGCGATCGGCTACCGGCCCCCGCTCGAGCACGAAGCGAACTATCGTGAACACCACCAGGCCACCGCGGTCGCGGCGGCCTGACCGGAGTCTCCACCAGACCCAGGACAGTTCAG
>NZ_JBISWL010000072.1:0-4563 GCF_044462265.1 Kocuria rhizosphaerae | reverse complement strand
CGGGGTGTACTTCTTCCTCTGTCCCACGCGGACATCCTCTCTGGCAGGAACGAATCCCGCCATCTCGGTGTCCACGAAAAGAGGCTAACCCCACGCGTTACATATGGCCCGGTTAGCGGCCGCCCCCTACGAAATGACGTCTAAGCCGGTCGTGAAGCGTTTGGATTGTGGGCATTCCGTCCGGGGTTCGACTCGGGAGAGCTAGAACGTGCGGGTGGACGTGGTTGATGCGCACATTCGTTAGGTGTGCAGGAGGCCGGCGCCGGCGCCCCGTGAGGGGTGCCGGCGCCGCCTCAGTCGGTGCGGGGTGGGTGCTCAGCCGTTGATGACCTGGGGGGCGCCGAGGTGCTTGAGTCCTTCGACGCCGAACTCCAGGCCGTAGCCGGACTGCTTGGCCCCGCCGAAGGGAATGCGGGGGTCGACGTTGCCGTGCTTGTTGATCCACACGGTGCCGGCCTGGATCCGGGCGGCAACCGCCCGGGCGGCCTCGGTGTCGGCCGACCACACGGACGCGCCCAGGCCCACTTCCAGGGCGTTGGCCATGCCGATCACCTCGTCGAGGTCGGTGTACTTGACGATGGGCAGGGCAGGGCCGAACTGTTCCTCGGCCACCAGCGGGTTGTCGTTGTCCAGATCGGCCACCAGTGTCGCGGGGTAGAAGTACCCGGGCTTGCCGGTGTCGGGGTTGCCGCCGAGCAGCACCCGTCCGCCGCCGGCCTTGGCCTTCTCCACGAGGTCGGCCACGACGTCGTACTGGGCCTGGTTCTGCAGCGGGCCCAGCACGTTGGTCTCCTCCAGGCCCACGCCCATCGGCATGGCCGCGGCGATCTCGGTGAGGGCTTCGCACACGGCGTCGTAGACGTCTTCGTGGACGTAGAGGCGCTTCAGCGCCGCACACGTCTGGCCGGTGTTGAGGAACGCCCCCCAGAACAGGTCCTCGGCGATGGCGGCCGGGTCCACGTCGGGCAGCACGATCCCGGCGTCGTTGCCGCCCAGCTCCATGGTCAGGCGCTTCACGTTGTCGGCGGAGGAGCGGATGATCGCCTTGCCGGCCGGGGTGGAGCCGGTGAACATGATCTTGTCCACCCCCGGGTGGGCGACCAGGGCCTCGCCGATCTCCCGATCACCGGTGACCACCTGCAGCACGTGCTCGGGCAGGGCCTGGTTGAGCACCTCCACCAGGGCCAGCACCGACAGCGGGGTGTAACCGGAGGGCTTGACCACCACGGTGTTGCCCATCCGCAGGGACGGGGCGATCTGCCAGGTGTGGATCATCATCGGCCAGTTCCACGGCCCGATCGCACCGACCACGCCCAGGGGCCGGTAGTGCAGCTCCGCCTTAGTGCCTTCCTCGTCGACGAGGGTCTCGGGCTGCAGCTCCAGGGCGGCCGTGGCGCGCAGCCAGGCCGCACAGGAGGCGACCTCGAAGCGGGCGTTGGGGCCGTTGAGCGGTTTGCCCTGCTCCCGGGAGAGCAACTCGGCCAACGCCTCCGCATTGGCCTCGACCGCCTCGGCGGCAGCCACCAGCAGCGCCGAGCGTTCGGCGTGGCCGCGGGCTGCCCAGCCGGGCTGGGCGGCGCGGGCGGCGGTAATGGCCGTTTCCAGGTCCGTGAGGGTGTGCTTGGGGGCCCGTCCGACGACTTCCCCGGTGGCTGGGTCGAGCAAGGTGCGCCCGCCCTCGGCGGGCTGGATCACGGCCAGCAAATCAGCCGCACTAGAGAAAGTGGACAAGGTGGGGGACTCGGCAGTCATGGTGGTTCTCCTTGGTGATGATCGAGCGGATCGCGAAGAGTGGTGCAGTGCAGGTCGGTTCCAGATAGAAGGTGGAGCGACCGGGGGAACGTTTGGAGCCGGGGCAGGGCCACGGCGAAACGACCCTGTCCCGGCGGTCTGTGGGGTGGAGGCTCAGGCGGTGAGCTGGGCCTCCGCGGGTTGAGATTGGGTCAGGAGTTCCTGGATGCGGCAGGCGGCGGTCAGCCCACTTTCGATGGCCCCGTCGATGAACCCGCCCCAGCCGGTGGCGTAGTCGGCCCCGGCGAGGAACATCCGCCCGTCGGGGCGCTGCAGGTCCTCGAAGCACTCGGTGAGATGACCGGCGTAGTGCATGGGCCAGGTCTCCCCGGCGTACTCGTCGGCAACCCAGTTGTGCCCGGTGACCTCCAAGACCTCCAGGCCGGGCACGAGCTGGTCGAGCATCGCCTGGGCGGCGGTCACGTCGTCGATGGGCACGACGGTGGCGTCGGGGCCGAAGGCGACCAGGGTGGTGGTGTCGGCGTCGAAGTACTCGGCCTGGACGAAGTTCAGCGGCGACTCCGCGGGCGCGAAGGCCACGAAGCGCTCCTGCCGGCCGGCCACCTTGATCCACAGCTTCGCCCCGCGCCCGGCCTGTCCGCGCTGGGCCGCTTTCGCCTTGGGCGCGGACAAGACCGGGGTGAACTTCACGGAGTCCAGGGCACCGAGGGGCAGAGTGAGGACCACGGCGGATGCGGTGAATCGGGTGCCGTCGGCGGTGGTGACGGTCGCAGTGCCGTCGGCCTGGTCCACGGCGGTGACCGGGGTGTTCAGGTGCAGGTCGATCTCGGCGTCGGCGCGGATGGCCTCGATGAGCGTTCTCGTGCCGCCGTCGATCTTGTAGGTGGCGCAGGCTTCGAACATCAGCTTCCAGTCCCCGTTGGAGATCGCAGCCCAGCGCAGCGCCTGGGTGTAGGCGGCCTCATCCAGGCGGCCGTTGAAGTTCAGCGCCCAGAACGATCGCACCAGCTGGCGCACCTCGGGCTCCAGGTCCAGGTCGTCGATGGCCTGCGCCAGGATGGTGCTGTCGATCTCGGTGCACACCGGGTTGTGCAGTGGCTCCCAGGGCAGCGGGAAGACCTCCCGGGAGCGGGCCAGCAGGCGGGTGTTGGGCTCGTCCATCAGCTCGAGGATCTCCTCGGCCCCGCCCTTGATGATCCGCCCGTCGACGCGTCGGTAGCCGGTGGTGAACTCCGGGCCGGCGACGGGTTTGATGCCGTAGCGGCCCATCTCGGCCCACACGAAGGGCTGGATCCAGTGCACCCAGGTCCCACCGAGCTCCAGGGGCCGGCCCATCCGATCCTCGAGCCAGGTGCGCCCGCCGATGCGGTCCTTGGCCTCGAGCACGGTCACGGTGTGGCCACGCTGGGACAGTTCCCGGGCGGCGGTCAGCCCGGCGAAACCGGCGCCGATGACGACGACGTCACTGGTGGTCTGAACTGTCCTGGGTCTGGTGGAGACGTTGATCTAGCAAGGAGACTGGGATCATGTCTGCACCACGCAAGTACGACGCCGCCACGGTGGACCGGGCGGTGAGGATGTACCGGGAGCGTCAGGACGAGACCGGGGAGTCGAAGCTGGAGTCCCGCCGCCGGATCGGGGAGCTGCTGGGCATCAATCAGGCCACGTTGCGCAACTGGATCGAGCGCTCCGAGGTCGATGCCGGCACCCGGGTCGGGGTGACCTCCTCCGACAACGAGGAGCTCAAGCGCCTGCGGAAGGAGAACGCTGAGCTCAAGCGGGCCAACGAGATCCTCAAGACCGCCTCGGCGTTTTTCGCGGCGGCGGAGCGAGACCGCCTCATCAAGTGATGATCGACTACATCGACGCCTACCGGGGTCGGTTCGGGGTCTCGCCGATCTGCTCCGTGCTCGCCGCGCACGGGTACCGGATCGCCCCGTCGACCTACTACGCGGCCAAGGCCCGCGGGGTCTCGGCGGCGGTGCTGGAGGAGGCCTACGCCGCCGAGGCGGTCTACGACCTCTACCGGGCCAACCGCAGCCTCTACGGCGTGCGCAAGCTCTGGCACACGGCCCGCCGCGCCGGGCTCCACCTGGGCCGGGACCAGGTCGGGAGGCTGATGCGCATCACCGGGATCACCGGGGTCGTGCGCGGACGCCACCACACCGTCACGACGGTGGCCGATGAACGAGCACCGCGGCACCCGGACCTGATCGGGCGGGCCTGGGCGACCCCGAGTCGCCCGGACCAGTGGTGGGTGGCCGACTTCACCTACGTGTGGACCTGGTCCGGGTTCGTCTACGTCGCCTTCGTCACCGACGTGTACTCCCGGGCCATCCTCGGCTGGCAGGTGACGGCCTCCAAGCACACGGCACTGGTGTCGACGGCCCTTCAGCAGGCGCTGTTCACGCGTCGGCGCACCGACGTCACCTTCACCTCCACGGGCCTCGTTCACCATAGCGATGCCGGGTCCCAATACACGTCGCTGACGTTCACCGAGGCGTTGCTGGAAGCCGGGATCGCCGGGTCCATCGGGACCGTGGGCGATGCCCTGGACAACGCCTTGATGGAGTCCACCATCGGGCTCTACAAGAACGAGCTGATCGAGCTCAACCGCCGCTCCTGGCGCACTCGCGCGGAGGTCGAGACCGAGACCGCCGACTGGGTCCACTGGTACAACGCCCACCGGCTGCACTCCGCGATCGGCTACCGGCCCCCGCTCGAGCACGAAGCGAACTATCGTGAACACCACCAGGCCACCGCGGTCGCGGCGGCCTGACCGGAGTCTCCACCAGACCCAGGACAGTTCAG
>NZ_JBISWL010000071.1:0-21530 GCF_044462265.1 Kocuria rhizosphaerae | reverse complement strand
ACACTCGTCCTTCGCCCGGCGACCCGCCCCAGAGCAAGCCTCAGTCATCGGCGTCATCCGCCGTGCGGCTGCCTGGCCTGTGGAGTTGAGCGCCTGTGTATGTATCCGCTCTGCACCCGCGAGTAGTCGGCCGACGCGGTGCCAAGGGCACCTTCCCGGCGCCCATCGCGCTCTTGGCCGCCTTCTCGATATCCCCTGATGCATCCGGAACGTCCCCAGGTCCCTGTCGGAAGCGTGGGATCTCTACAAACGAGACGTGGAGTAGGGGAGTAGCGCCAAGGTGACGCCGACTTCCCCTTGGGCAAGCGTTTCGGAGGCCCGCCAGGGCCGGAGAAATGTGCGGCAGCCATCGTTCGACGAGGGCTCCGACCGGCCGAGGTGCCGCTGAAGCGCGAGGACGCGCCCCGACAGCAGTAGTTATCGGCCTGGGGCCGTGGGGAAGGGTGTGCCGACGGGCGCCGAGCCTGGGGCCGGCACTTCGTCCACGTGTTGGCGCCGAAGTAGTAGTAACATTATTACTACTATTTACTACTAGGGAGGTCCCGTCATGACAACAGAGGGGATGCAGCGCAGCGCGCGGGAGCGGGTGTTCGCGGCTTGTGACCGGCTCGCGGAGGCGGAGGAGCGGATCACGGTGGCCGCGGTGCGCCGTGAGGCGCAGGTGTCAATGCAGGACGCCTCGGACGGGGTGCGGGCCTGGCGGGAGTCCCGGGTCCAGGTCCACGCCGTCCCGGAGCCGCCCGAACCGGTGGCCCGGGCGCTGCGCACCGCCTGGGGGACCGCCCTGTCCACCGCCCGGGCCGAGGTGGAGCACATCGCCGCCGAGGCCCGGGCCGGCCGGGAGCAGGCCGAGGCCGAGGCCGCCGAGCTCCTCACCACGGTCACCGAGGCCGAGACCGCCCGGGACCAGGCCGTGGGCGAGGCCCAACGGCTGACGGCCCAGCTGGAGACGGCCCGGGCCGAGGCGGCCCAGGCTCGGGCGGAGGCTTCGGCGGCCAAGGAGGAGCGGGCGAGGGAGGAGGGCCGGCGGTTTCAGGCCGAGGCCGAGGCCGCCGAGCTCGTCACCGCGGTCTCGGCCGCCGAGGAGGCCCGGGGCCAGGCCGTGGCTCGGGCCGAGCGACTGGCCGCGGACCTGGAGGAGGCCGGGGCCGAGACGGTGGCCGCCCAGCAGTCGGCAGCCGAGGCCCGCACGGGGCAGGAGGAGGCCGAGGCCCGGGTGGCCGAGCTGACGGCCGAGGTCACTGCCGCACACGCCGCCCGGGACCAGGCGCAGCAGGAGACCGCCCGCGTGCAGGGGGACCTCGACGCCGCCCGTCAGGAGGCGCAGGCAGCACGCGGGGAGGCGGCCGCGGCGGTGCGCGAGCTGGCCCAGGAGCAGGGCCGGCGTGAGCACGCCGAGTCCGAGACCACCCGGCTCCGGGCCGAGTTGGAGGCCGCCCAGCAGAGGATCCGGGCCCTCGAGGCCGGCGCCCAGTAGCCGAGGGCGGGGGAGGAGCCCCCGTCCGGGCAGTGACCACCGGAGCTGACGGCCACCCGGGGCCCGCCGCACACCAGGTGCGGCGGGCCCCTGCTGCGTTCAGTCGAGGAGGTCGTAGACGTCGACCCAGCTCGACTCCTCCCGCCCGATGGGGCGGGTCAGTTCGATGGGCACCCACAGGTTGAGCACCGGTTCTTCGACGTGCTCCCGATGCAGGATCAGGGTCCGGTCGTCGTAGCGGCGCACCTTGCCATCCACCGTCACCGGCCCGATCGCGGTGGGCAACACGGCTCGCACATAGGGTTCCCGCCGGTAGGGCGCCGAGCGCACGGGACCGTCGCTGCCGTGCTCGGGCCACGGGCTGCGCGTCCAGGGCTCCAGGGCCTCGAGCTGCTCCGCGGTCAGCGGGGTGCCGGACATGGTGGTTGTTCCTCGAGGTGAGTCCGTCAGTGGACGATGTAGGCGGGGAATCGTGCGGACCAGCGGCTCTGACCCTGGGTGCGGACGACTTCGTGGGAGGCGGCGCTGAGGCGGGGAAGGCCTGAGCCGAGCAGCTGCCCGATGCGGGCGCCAACCTCCCCGGCGTGCAGATCCTGATCCCCGATCCGGTCACCACAGACGATGCCCTCGCCCAAAGCGTCTCGGTAGCTCGAGGCGGTCGTGAGGCACCAGTACCCCGACCCTGGCGCGGCGTCGTCCAGGAAGTCCAGGGGCACCCAGAGCACGAGCCTGCGGTCCTCGGCCGGGAGCGGGTCGGCGAGGTCGGGCAGGGGGTCGTCAGGGGAGGTGCCGGCGGGCCAGCGGTAGGTCAGTTGGGGCGGCACGGGGGAGGGGCCCTCCTCGGGGGTCACGGGGGCGGCACCGGGGGGAATGGAGATGTCTGCCGGGACCGGGCTCGCGGGGGAAATACCTGTTGCTTGCACAATTTCACCCCTGTCAGCGTCCGTGTTCTCGGGGGCGGTGGGGGTGCCTTTGAGCCAGGCCATGATGGTGCGCGCGGTGCGCCCGACGGCGGCGGCGATCACCGCGTAGGTCGCACCCGCCGCGCGCAGCTGCACGGCGCGGGCACGCAGCCGCTCCACCCGGGACGTGCGGGCCGCTCGGGCCTGGGCCACGTTGTCCTTCGCGGCGGCCACCTTGGCTTCGGTGCGGGCCTTCCCGCCCCGGCGGCCCATCCGGGACAGGTACTCGCCCGCCGCGTCCGAGCCGCTGGTGCGGGTGGGCCGGCCCTTTCCGGCGTTGACCTGCCGGGCGGCCGAGCGCGCCAGGCAGGTCAGCTCCGCTTCGGGCAGTGGGGAGGGCAGCTGGGCGTTGAGACCCCGGGCGTGGGCGATCGAGGCGGCGTCGGTAGGGGCCTGGCGGTGGGTCTCCCACTGATCCCACAACCACCGCCGCGTGGCACGGAAAACGGCGTTGTTGCGCCCGACCTCCGTGGCCGTGTCGACCACGCCCGCACGCGGGATGCCCGCCTGGCCGGGAAGAGCCGGTCCGGGGTTCCAGGCCGATTCCGCCGGGCCGTCCAGGGCCTCCTCGTGGAACGGGTCGACCCACTCACACAGGTGAGCCTTCAAATCGCCCAGGGACCACGGGACCGTCCGGTTCCCCCACCACACCCGCCCCGCCGGACGGGTCGCGGCCGGGTTGCGGACCAGATGGCGGGTGAAGCACGGATCCCCATCCACCAGCCGGTCCAGAGCCTGCTGCACCGCACCCGCGTACCGGATCGGGCCCGGCCGGGCGCCCTCACCGAGATAGACGGACTCGATGGCCCACCCGGCCTGGGCATGTCCGGTCTCCTCGTTCTCGATGATCCAGGTGGGCTCGGGCACCGCCGGGTGCATCAGACACATCAGCGCGTCCTCCCGGTCCACATCCACGACCAGGAAGTTCAACCACTCGGCCGGATTGAGCTGGATGAACGCGAACTCGGCCGCACGCCGGCCACGGTTGGGAAACGCCTGGTGCTTGGTCTGCCCACACCGGAAATAGCGGACCCGGTGGTGCGCCAGGAAGCGTTCCGCCGGCGAGGCCGGGGCCTCGGGGACCGTGTCTGGCTGAAATTCGACACGACTCAGTAGGGCAGGGTGCCCTTGCGGGCACGGCTCGGTTACACTAGGGGACACAACAGTCCCCTGGTATTGGGTTCATGGAGTTCCTGATTCAGTTTCTGTTGAACCAGCTGTCACGAGTTTGGCGACCTGGGACAGCTGATTGACTTCGACGGCCCGCCTTGCCCGGCGGGCCGTCAGTCGTTTAAGCGGAGTTGGCCAGCGGTAGGCGCGATTCCTCCCTGTTGTCGAGCTTGTTGGGTCGACCGGCATCACGGTCGATCAGGGCACCGATGTACTCAGCCATACTCAGGCCGGCCGCGCGAGAGGCTTCGATCGCCGCGCGGTGCTGTTCAGGCGACACCCGCGTAGACAAGGCCACTTTGTGGCCCTGCAGCTTCGGCTGCTGGTAATCGGTCATGTGGCCATCCTTGCATAGCGCAACCGCAACCGGTAGCAGTCTGCGGCGTGTCTCTGCGGGTTTCCCTCTCGCATGGGGGTGTGCATATTTTGAGATCGTTCGTCCGGACGTCAGCATGTTGAGCGAGCGAGCGGAGCGCATGGCGCCCACCCTATCTCAAAGTGAACATGTTCAATCCAGTGTGTTCACCTCTCCAGGTAGCCTGAAGAGCATGCCGTGGCTTGGAGAATCTGCACCCCGCTCCGGTTCTAATCCCCTGGGTGACCTGCCGTCCTACCTGACGTGGGACGGTCTGCACCGGGAGGTTCAGCGGCGGCACGGCAAGCCGATCCACATCGAGCCAGCTCCTGCTGGGCTCGGGCGGGACGTGACGGGCTTGTGGCTGGAGACGGACGGGGGGTCCTGGATTTTCCATGCTGCCGGGGAGAGCGAGCTTCTGCGCCGGCATGTGATCCTCCATGAGTACGGGCACATCCTCCTCATGCACAGCGGGTGCGAGCTGACCTTGGGGAATGCCTTCTCGCACATCGGAGACTCCCGGAGGATCAAGACCCTCCTGGGACGTTCCCCGGTCTGGACGACTCAGGAGATCGCGGCCGAGGACGCCGCTACGCGATTGGCCGCCCTGCTGACGCGGCGCACGGATCCTCTGCTCGAGGCGTTCTGATGAGCTCCGGGGAGCTGCTGTCCATTTTCAAGGCCGCGGCGTGTGTCTTCGCGTCCGTGGCGGTGCTGGTTCGTCTGCCGCGGGTGGTGCAGCAGGGCCGGCCGGACTTCGTGTGGGTGGGCACGGCCTTGGCAGCGGTGGCCTTCTCCGCCAACGGCGTCATGGTCCCCGACCGCACCGTTGATGCGTGGCTGGGCGGGGACAACGCGTTCCACCTGGTGCGCAATCTCCTCGCGCTCAGTGCCATGTGGTGCCTGCGTGCCGCCCTCGTGCAGTCCCTGCAGAGAACGGCCTGGAGCCGGGTGCGGACCCTGGGGGAGGCCGCGGTCGGTGTCGCGTTGTTGTCGGCTCTCACCATCGCGTTCTGGGAGATCGATCGGGGTCCGACCTCGGGATCGTTCATTCCCGACCACCTGGATCAGGGCGCCACTCTGGTCTACACGCTGCTCATCATGGTGATGGGAGGCTGGAACGCCGCCGACGTCGCCCGGGTCGCCTTCCGGGAGCTCACCGTGCGCCAGTCCGGGCGTGACCGCCTGCTGTGGCCGGCCCTGCTGGGGTTGGGCGCAGGCGGCGCTTTGCTCGTGGCCGGATGCGCCTTGGAAGCCGTCTACGCCGTCCTCGATCATCTGGGCACCTGGGAACCTGTGGGAGAGGCAATGCGCTCATCGTTCGGGCCGGTGTTCCTTCCGGGTGCGGCGCTGGTGTGTCTGACCGTGGCCTGGCTGGGGCTCTACGCCCAGGGCCAGCGCCTGAAGGTGGGGGTGCGGATGGACCTCCTGAGGATCGCCCCGGTCTGGGAGCGGGTCGGCGCCGAACGGTGGGGCACGGGTGATCCGCCGCCTGGGTGGCGCAGCGCTCTGTCGGCCAACCCGCAAAGGGTCCTCTACAGTTCCGTTATTGCCATCGAAGACACTCTGCGGGCCGACGAGGTGACTTTGCCCCGGGATCAACGGCGGGCCTTGGTGGCCGCCGAGAGGAGATTTGAGCTCACACCATGACAGCGCAGCTGACCGTTCCCCGTTGGGAGAGAACCGCCACGGAGGTGTTCCAGCCTCCGGTGCTGCTGGCCGCGCTTCTCGTCGTCCTGCCCTGGGGCGCTGACCCGTCTGCTGCCTCGCTGTGGTGGGGGATCAGCGCGGCGCTCATCGTGTGCGGCATTCCGCTGGCCGTGGTCCTCATGCTGGTCCGTCGCGGGGTGCTCACCGACCACCACGTCAGCGTGAAGGAGCACCGCCGGCCGGTGATGGCCGGTGTCCTGGTCCTGGTCCTCAGTTATCTGGCGGCGGCCATGGCCCTGCAGGGGCCGATCGAGATCGTGGCGCTGCTGGTGGCAACGTTCCTGGCGGGGCTGGTCATCGCCGTCGTGAGTCCGTGGTGGAAGATCTCCGGTCACGGCATGATGATGGGCGGAACCATCGTTGCTCTGACCACCTCGTGGGGTCCTGTCGGGTTGCTGTTCGTGCCGGTGGGGATCGCCGTGTGTTGGAGCCGCATTCGGCTCCACGAGCACACCGAGTCGCAGGTGATCTCGGGCTTCTTCTACGGGCTGGCCTTCTTGGGCAGCATCTACGCCTGGATCGTGACATGAGCAAACGGGACGCGGGCCCCGCCGGCCGAGAACGCTCCGCTGAGATCCTGGCCGACAAGATCAACCTCTTGCTCGACACCCTGCGCACCGAGGCCGGTGGCACCTTCGACTTCGCCACGATCCAGCAGGGCCTCAAGGACCGCGGGGTGGCTATCTCGCGGACGAAATGGCACTACCTGAAGACGGCGGACACCCGGGTGCGTCCCGACGAGAAGCTGCTCCGGGCACTGGGCGAGGTGTTCGGAGTCGATCCCCGATACCTGGTGCACGAGGACGGCCCGCTTCCCCAGCAGGTCGAGCAGGAGCTCCAGACGGTGCGCGCCCTCCGTCGGGCTGAGGTGCGCAACTTCGCCGCCCGGGCCCTGGGCCAGATCGACCCCGAAGGGCTCCAGGCGATCCTGGAGGTCATCGAGAAGAAGGAGCAATCCTCTCAGGACGACTCCACGCCGTAGCTCGAGAAGAGAGGCCGGCTTCGCGACTGCCGCAGGGCGGGCATTGGTCGCTGATCTGCCTACCGGGCCTCACCCATGGCGCGGGACTGGTGACCAACGACGCTCCACTGCCCGTCGTGCTCCTCGAGGTAGAGGGTGATCTGCCGACGCCCGGTGTCGTGGATGGTGGCTCCGTCACGGGTAGTCCAGGTCCATTCCACGGTGTAGGCGCGAATGGCCTTGTCGGGAGCGACGTCCCGGCTGACGTCTCCGGGGGCGGGGATGATGCTGGGCACGCTGTAGCCCTGGTGCTGGGCAGCGGCGATCCATGGGGCGCCTCCGGCGTTGCGTTCCGGCTCGACCTGGTGGGCGGCCCAGTCGGCGGACATCAGCGGCTTGGTCCGGATCGCCGCGGCCGTCTCGGTGCGGTCGGTGGTGGTGTCCCAGGAGTGGAGCATCAAGGCGGCGACCTCGGCAGTGGAGTCAGCGTCGGCGCGATCGGCGTCGTCCGGGCTGGCGAAGATTCCCTCGCCCAGCTGTGGCGCCGTGGGGGACGTTGTGGCTGTCTGAGAGGTCTGCTGGGCCTGGCTGCTGGCGCCGCAGGCGGTAAGCGGCAGCGCGCACAGCACCAGGGCTGCGGCGAGGCTGAGCGGGTGGCGCATCATGTCGGCCACGCACCTTTCTCTTTGAGGATGGGCTCGGGATCGAGGTTGTGCCCCTGGTAGGGAAAGACGAGGTCGGGGGCCTCGGGCTTGTAGATCTCGAGGTGCAGGTGGGTGGACATGCCGAAGCGGCCGCGGTTGCCTTCGATGCCGATGATGTCCCCGCGGTTGAGCTTCTGGCCCTTGGCCACGTCCCAGGACTGCAGGTGGCAGAACGCGAAACCGAAGTCGGGGTCGGGCCCGTGCTCCTTGGCGATCACGCACCCGTCGGCTGCGTTGAAGCCGGTGATTCGTAGCTCGGTGGGGGCCACGACGACACCGCCACTGCCGTTGCCTGCTCCGGGGGTGGCGATGTCGATGCCCACGTGCTGGTTGGCCCAGGAGGGGACGCCGGCCAGGGCGCGGGCCCCGTAGCCGGAGGTGAACACGCCGCCGGGCAAGGGGGTGGTCCAGTCTCCGTCGCCGAGGTCACCGTCCCAGGCCCGGGCCCCGGTGGGGGCCTGGCAGGTGGCGGAGAAGGTGCCCTGGGCGCGGTCGAGGATCGTGTCGACGTACTGCTGGGTCTCCGGATAGGGCAGGAGGCCGTTGTGCCTCTGCACCGCACCGGGGCCGGCGTTGTAGGCGGCCAGGGTCAGGCGCACGAGCTCATCAGGATCATCCCCGGCAATGGCCTGGACTTCCGTCTTCAGTGCTCCCATGTAGCGACCCAGGGCCGCGATGGCGTCGTGCGGGTCGGAGGGGTCCCCACCGTTGCCGTAGGCCGTCCAGGTAGCGGGGGTGAACTGAGCCAGGCCCTGAGCGCGTGTCCCATCCTCGAGCACCGGACCCAGGGCGTCGGGGTTCCACCCGGATTCCTGAGCCAGTTGCGCGGCCACCAGACTGGCTGGCAGTCCGGCGTCCTGGGCGGCCGCCTCCACCGCCGGCCCCCAGCCATTGGGCACTCCAGTCACTTCGCCCTTCGCGTTGTGGCCGACGGTGGTGACAGTGCAGCTGGAGGACAGAGCGTTGCCGTCCTCCTCCTCGGCGAGGGTAGCCACGAGCATGGTCAAGGCCATGGCCAGTCCCACCACCAAGCCCAGGAGGAGTACCGCCGCCACGCCGAGGGTTCGGGAGCGGGGTCCGGCCACTAGAAGCCCTGGGAGACCCGAGCTGCGGCGTGGAGCCAGGCCCGGCGGGTGGCCGGGCGCAGTTGCCGGTGGTGGATGCGGCCCTGCACCAGATGCGGGTCGAACGGGACGATGGCCACCTCGCGCACGAATGGGGCGAACTTCTCCGCGATGGCCTGGGCCTTGGTGCTGTGCGAAGGGAGGAGCTCGGAGATGACCACCACGGCGTTGCGGGCCAGTTCGGCGGCGTGCTCGCCGCCGGCGTGCAGGGCCTTGAGGGCGTTGACCCCGCCTTGGGCCTTGTCGGACTCGGTGGTGGTGGCGATGACGATCTGGTCGGTGTGGGCGATCATGTGCGCCCAGTTCTCGCCCCGGGTGGAGTTGCCGCTGTCCATGATGACGAGCCGGTAGTACTTCTCGGCCACCCGGTGCAGGGCTTCGACCTCCGCCCCGGTGATCTCGTGGGTGTTGGACGGCGACTCGTCGGAGCGCAGGACGTCGTAGCCGTCCCGGGGCTGGTGGTGGACGAAGGCGGCCAGCTCGGCGGCCTTCGCCTCGGCGGTGAGGAAGTGTCCGGCGTGGGTCAGCAGGTCCAGGGCGGTGGCGTGGTGGCCGGCGGTCTCAGTGCGCCAGCCCAGGGATCCCATGGCCTCGTTGTTGTCCCAGGCCAGCACGCCGGATCCACCGTGGACGGCGAACTGGGCGGCGAGCAGGGCGACGGTGGGGGTCTTGTTGGCTCCGCCCTTCTGATTGACCACGGCGATGGTCCGGGAGCCGACCCAGTGCCGGGAGACGGCGGCCGTCTCCTCTCGTTCAGCGACTTCCGCAGGCCCGGGGCCCAGGTGCAGCCCCATCCGGTTGAGCACCCCGCGCCACCCCTGCGTGGCCGGCACCGCGGCTGGGGAGCTGCCAGCGGCGATGAAGCTGGGCGCGGAGTCGAGGTCCAGGACGGGCTTATCTTCAAGCGTCGTGGCCGGAGCGGTGGATGCCGACAGCGCCGGCGCGGCCTCCCCGAGGGGAGCAGGCTCGGGGACGTTTTGGGGCTCGATGAGCAACGGTTCCGCGACCGGCTCGGTGGGCACGAGGTCCTCGAGGCTGACCGCGCGGCCACCTCGAGGCCCACCGCGAGATGCCGGCGCGGCCGTCCCGTCGGCGCTGATGTTCCCGTCGGGTCCCACGATGAGGTGGGTCTCGGGGTCGTTGTGCGAGGAGGGGTCGAGGGCCACGACCTTGACGGGACGGCGCAGGGCGCGCGCCGTGTCGGTCAGATGGGCGATGGCCTCATCCATCGAGTTCAGCGGGGTGAGCACCCCGTCGATGGAGACTTCAACAGTGTCGTCGTCAGTGATCGTGGCGGTGCATCGCGGACGATCGAGGGCCTGGGCCATGGGGATGCCTTTCGTCTCAGTCGGTATCCCCCACTCCGGCCTCGCGCTGTACGGAGACGTTGTAGTGAGCACGCAGGTGCTCCTTCACGTCGTCCCGAAGGATGATCCAGTGCGAGCCGAGCTGGATGGCCGGCACCCGCCCATCCCGCAGCCACCGGTAGGTCACCGTCGTGCTGGACAGCCCCAGGACCTCGGTCAGCTGGGCCACGGTGAGCCGCTCGGGCAACCCGGTGAAGAGCCTCTCGAGCGATTCAGACATGGAGAGCGCTCCAGCGATCACGGCGGCTCCGGTGTATCAGAGTGGGGAAAAGTCGCTTACGGTTGCACACTCTAGCTCCAAATCGCCTATAGTTGAACATGTTCAATTCGTCGTGGCGGGCACCCCGTGACGGCGTACTGCAGTGCAGCTGGTTCAACTGAGGAGCCTAGATGGGCAATCGGTGGACGGGGCTCGTCACACCCGCGACGCATGCCCGGTCGGTCTCGGTCATGGAGGAGCCCCGCCCGGAGGCAGTCCCTGTCCTGCGGGGGGTGCAGGTTCCCCAACACGGTGTTGCCGCCCCGGCCGAGGACCACAGGCTCGGGCGGTTCCTCACCTCCTCGGCCGGCCCGTACTGGTTGGGGGCGCACGGGGGAGCGGGGGAGACCACGCTCATGGAACTGCTGGGTGGCCTCGAGTGCCATCACCGGTGGCCGTTCCCGGCTCCGGGAGCACCTGCTCCCGTCGTCATCCTCCTCGCCCGCCAGACGCACCGGGGACTGGAAGCAGCCCGACTCGCAGCCCAGGACTGGGCAGCCGGCACCCACCCGGAGGTAGTACTCGCCGGACTGGTGCTCGTGGCCGGTGCCCCGGGCAAGACCCCGAAGTCCTTGGCCGCAGCGACCCGCGTGATCTCCGGCGGTGTCCCGCACACCTGGGTGGTGCCGTGGATCGAAGAGCTCCGGCTCACCGGAACCGCGGACTGGGAGTCCATGGCCCCAGGGCCGAGAAAAGTCCTCACCGCCCTCGGTGAGGCAGTCGATGAACTCAACTCCGAGAGGACCCCCCAATGATCGACCTCGTACTCACGGCCCAGGACACCGTGCTGACGCTGCCGGCCGCCCTGCCCGACTCCAGCCCGCTGGCCCCTCCCGGCATCGGGGACACCTGGAACCGCATGGTCGGGGTAGGCAAATGGATCGCCCTGGGCATCGCCGTCCTGGGCCTGCTGGTGGTCGGCGGAAAGATGGCCTTCGACGCCCGCCGCGGAGAGACCACCGAAGAGGTCTCCGGAATCATCAAGATCGTGCTGGCCGTGGCCCTGATCTCCGGCGGCGCCTCGATCCTGTCCTTCATCTCCCAAGGCAGCGCAGGAAGCGGCGACGAGCAAGCCTCTGCCATGGTGATCCATGAAGACCCCCACCTCAGCAGCTAAGAGCTGATCACCATCAGCAGCCACCGAGGACCCCCACCCGATAAGGAGCAACAGGTGACCGACCACATCGCAGCAGACGACAACAGCACCTGGTGGAGGACCCCCCGCTTCCTCATCTCAGCCGTGCTCGTCGCGCTGCTGATCGTGCTGGGCATCGCCCTGTGGCTGTGGCCCGACGCAGAAGCACCCTCGCAGGCCGCACCAGCACCGGCCACGACCGCCGAACCCACATCGGGCGAGGAATCGGTGTGCGGCCTGGACGCCACTGGCGGCACCACCCTCACCAAAGCCCCCGAGGACGTCGAGTGGACCGCCCTGGGCGCGATCTACGCGCCCTCCTCCGAGGAGCACGGACCGGGCACCGTGGACTCCGACACCGGTATGCGCTCCTGCTACTCCCACACCCCCGAGGGGGCGTTGCTGACGACAGCGAACATGCTGACCTCAAGCAACGATCCCCAGCTTCTACTGGACACCCTCAAGGAACTTGCAGTCGATGGCCCCGGTAAGGACATCGCCGTTGGGCAGGTCCAGCAGCGGGTCTCTGAGGGGGACGCTTCCACGGTCCCGGTCGAAGTTGCCGGCTTCCGACTGCTTTCGTACACGGGCGAGCGGGCGACGGTCGAGGTCGTGCTCGCGGGAGACGACGGGACTGAGAAGACGTACATCACCAGTAGCGCAGACCTCATCTGGCAGAACGGTGATTGGCGCTTCGCCCTGCAGGACAACGGAGATACCGGGCCCGTGTCCGGTCAGGTCTCAGACCTAAGTGGATACATCAAGTGGGGACCCCACGATGGCTGAGGAAGAGAAGTGCTTCGCACTCGATGGCTTCTGCAAGGTCAAAGAAGGGGTCAGCGATGCACTCACCGGGGCGGCCGGGGATGCCCTGGATCAGATCGCCGACGGTGTGACTACTGCGGTGATCGACACGATTGCCTCGCTGGGGTCCATGTGGACGAGGATCGGCAGTGCCAGCCTCATCAGTGAGAACGGAACCGCGGGTGGGGCTCCAGCGCGGGGGGAGTTCAACGACCAGATCGATCTGCTCTTGAGCTACGCGAGCTGGATCGGGCTGGGGGTGTGCGTGTTCGGGGTGCTGTTCCTGGGCCTCGTGCTGGCCACCAACGCACGCCGCGGTGACGGGGCCGGGCTGGTCAACACCGCCACCCTCCTGGCCTCCGGGGCCGCACTGATCGGGGGAGCCACCAGCCTGATCGGCTTCCTCATCCCGGCCCGGGCGGTGAACCTGAACGGTTCGGTGGGTTTCATACAGGACCAGACCTTTTACCTCACCCTGGCCGTGGCCGCACTCAGCGTGATGATCGCCGGAGCCCAGATGGCCTGGACCCAGCGTGCCGAACCGGCCCGGGAGCTACTCAAGGGCCTGCTGACCCTGGCCGTGGTCACCGCCTCCGGGGTCACGATCCTCAACGTCCTGGTGGCAGGCACCGACGCCCTGGCCGTGCAGATCATCGACTCCGCCATCGGGGAGGACTTCCAGACCGATGTGCTGGCGCTGCTGGCCCTGGACAACGCCACCAGCACCGGGGCGACCGACCCGATGTGGCTGGGCGGCAACGTCATCCTGATCATCGTGGGCGGGGTCGTGGCGATCATCGTGAACCTCATCCAGCTGATGCTGATGGTGCTGCGCACCGGGATGCTGTTCCTCATGGCCGGCATCCTGCCCCTGGCCGCGGCGTTCTTGAACACCGAGACGGGCCGGACCTTCTTCCAGAAGGTCATCGCCTGGACCCTGGCCTTCGCCTTCTACAAGCCCGCCGCCGCCCTGATCTACGGGCTGGCGATCAAGATGTCCACCACCGGGATCTGGGAGGACGGCGGCAACGGACTGATCCAGTTCGCCGCCGGGCTGATGATGATCGCCGCCTCCGTGTTCGCCCTGCCGGTGCTCATCGGCTTCCTCAGCCCCGTGCTCGGCTCGATGTCCTCCTCCGGCGGCGGCAGTGGCGGGGCGTTGGGAATCGCGGCGATGGGCGCGGCCATCCCGCAGGGTGCGGCCCACCTGTCCCGGTCCGGGCGCGGCTTCGGCTCCGACAGCTCGACGTCGGCGTCGCAGCCGCCCGGCAAGGCCGGCGCCCCGACCACCCCGAGCCCGGCTCCCACCGGCGGGGGGCCCGAAGGAACGACTGGGTCCAGCGCCGCAGGGGCTGCCGGAACACCTGCTGCTGGCACCGCGGGCACAGCCGCCGCTGGCGCGGCGGCAGCTCCCGTAGCGGCGGGCATGGCGGCCGCCACCGCGGTGCAGAAGACCGGGGAAGCCGTTACCCAGGCCACCGAGTCCAGCGCGAGGGCTGGCACCTCCAGCACCGGGGGCGGTGCCGCCGGCACCGGCGCGGCAGGCGCGGCCTCGACGGGCACACCCGGCCAGGACGGTGCGCAGAAGTCCTCTGCCGGGGCCGGAGCGCAACCGGCCCCGGGCAACGGGGCGGCAGGGGTAGCACCTCGTACCGGAGCTGGGCCCGCCTCGGGCACAGGGGCTCGTCCCACACCTGGGTCCGGTGCTGGTGCGCCACCGCCACGCACCGGAGCCCGCCCCACGGGACCCGCCGGCGTGGGACCGGCGGCCAAGGCCGCCCAGCAACAGGCACGTGCGTTCAAAGCGCAGATCGCCCACGAGACCGGAAACGAGGACCGCCCTGATGGCGCAGACCGACGCTAAGACCGCCGAGAACCGTCCGCGGGTGTACGGCAACTTCCGCACCCCGACCTCCAAGGGCCTGGCCGGGCTCTCCACGGCCGGCACGGTGCTGCTGATCGGCGGGGTGGTCGGCGGGATCCTGCTGATGATGCTCAACCTCTGGCTGGTGGCCCTGGCCTTCGAGGCCGTGGTCCTGACCCTGATCGCGCTGTCGATGAGCAAGAACAAACACGGGCGCACGCTCATCGAGCGCATCCTGCGCCGGGCCGGGTGGGTCAACGCCGTCTACACCGGGGCCAACGTCTACCGGGCCGGCCCCGTGTCCCGGGTCCCTTCGGGGACCACGAAGCTGCCCGGGATCTCGGCACGCTCCAGGATCACGGAGCACGTCGACGGCTACGGCCGCCCCTTCGCCCTGCTCGAGGTCCCGCAGCGCCACCACTACACCGTGGTCTTCTCCTCCGAACCCGACGCCGGGGGCATGGTCGATCAGGACCACATCAACCGGTGGGTGGACCGCTGGTCGCATTGGCTGGGCATGCTCACCGACGAACCCGGCCTCACGGCGGCGTCGGTGACGATCGAGACCGCCCCGGACTCCGGGTACCGCCTGGCCCGGAAGATCGAGGGCCGGATGCACGAGAACGCCCCGCAGTTCGCCCGCGACGTGATCAACGAGTCCGTGCAGATGCTGCCCACCGGGGCGACGGTGACGCGGGCCTATATCGCGGTGACGTTCAAGGCCGCGGTGCGGGCCGGCGGGCGGATCCGCAACGCACAGGAGGTCGCGGATGATCTGGCGGCGCGCCTGCCCAACCTCACCCTCTCGCTCAACGACACCGGAGCCGGGGTGGCCGAGCCGCTGACGGCCCAGCAGTTGTGCGAGGTCATCCGGGTCGCCTACGACCCGGCCGAGACGGTGCTCTTCGACCGCGCCCACTCCCAGGGCAAGGCCCCGGACCTGGACTGGGACGAGATCGGCCCCCAGGCCGCCGACGCCTTCTGGGACTCCTACCACCACAACAATTCCTGGTCGAAGTCCTGGGCAATGTCCGTACCCCCGCGCTCCACCATCCAGGCCAACGTGCTCCAGGCCCTGATCGCCCCGAACCCCGAGCTGGTGCGCAAGCGCGTGACCCTGCTCTACCGCCCCATCGACCCCGCCCGGGCTGCCCAGCTGGTGGAGGCCGACGTCAATACCGCGACCTTCAACGCCTCCTCCCGCAATCGCGCCACGGCCCGTGACACCCGCGAGACCCGTGCGGCGCAGGCCACCGCCGCCGAGGAGGCAGACGGGGCCGGGCTGCTGAACTTCGGACTCGTCGTCACCGCCACGGTCCGCTCACGGGGCGAGCTGGATGAGGCCGAAGCCATCGTGGAGAACCTCGGCACCTCCGCCCGGATCCGCCTGGAGGAGGCCTACGGCGCCCAGGACTCCACCTTCGCCGCCGGCCTCCCGCTGGGTGTCGTGATCCCCGACCATCTGGCCCTGCCCTCGACCGTGAGGAACGCACTCTAATGGCCACCAAGAACACCAAGCAGATCATCCTCCCCGAGAGCCGGGGCACTGCCTCGACCACCGTGCTGGAGAGGGCCTTCGCCCGGATGAAGGGCGGGAAGATGTTCGCCAAGCCCCAGCGCACCGGCAGCACCTCCGTCACGGCCACCGCCACCCACCGCCCCGGCCCGCGAGGCCACAAGGGCCGAGGGCTGGGCGAGGCGCAGCTGCTGCATCCGATCCGCCAGATGCGCGGCACCAACTACCAGGTCTGCGGACTGTTCCCCTTCCCCATGGGCGGCGGCTCCCCCCTCGAAGGCGTGCCGCTGGGACGGAACCTGCTCTCCGGGGAGCCGGTGTGCTGCGACCCGATCTCCTGGTTCCAGAAACTGCGGGTGATTGCCAACCCCTCAGCCTTCATCATGGCCAACCCCGGGCTGGGCAAGTCCTCCCTGCTGCGCCGCATGGCCATCGGGCTGGCCGCCTTCGGGGTGTGGCCGATGGTCCTCGGCGACATCAAGGGCGAACACGTGACCATGATCGAAGCCCTGGGCGGAGCCGTCCTACCGCTGGGCCGCGGGGTGGGCCACATCAACCCGCTGGACGATGCTGGAGCGACGGCGGCCGCCAAGCTGCTCTCGGCGGCGAAGGCGGAAGAGCTGCTGGCTGATCTGCACACCCGGCGATTCGACCTGATCAGATCGCTGATCGCCATTCTGCGCAAGAAGCCGCTGGACGAGCGCGAGGATCAGATCCTGGACCGGTGCCTCACCGTCCTCGAGGCCCGCCACGCCGAGTCCGGCACGGTGCCGGTCATGGCGGACCTGCGCCGGGTCCTGAAGGACCGCCCCGATCAGGTGCGCGAGGTCGCTCTGGACCGGGGCAACGACGACCGCTATGACGAGATCACTGAGGGCCTGGAGTCCTCGCTGAACTCCCTGTGCGGCTCGGGGGCCTTTGGGCAGATGTTCGCCCATCCTTCGACCAACCGGATCGACGCCTCCCGACCGATGGTCTTCGATCTCTCCCGCATCGCCCAGAGCGAGTCCGACCTGCGGGCGGCGACACTCCTGGCGTGCTGGTCGGTAGGTACCGGAACGGTGCGGACCTCCAACATGCTGGCCGACGACGGCGTGATCGAGCGCCAACGGTTCCTCCTCATCCTCGATGAGCTCTGGAACACCCTGGCGGCCGGGCCCGGCATCGTCGATCAGGTCAACGCCCTCACCCGCCTGAACCGTGAGATGGGTGTCGGGCAGATCATGGCCTCCCACACCCCCTCGGACCTCATGGCCGTCCGGGGCGAAGAGGACCGGGCCAAGGCCAAGGGCATCATGGACCGCTGCGGCATCAAGATCCTCGGCGGACTCGCCAAGTCCGAGATGCCGCTGCTGACCGAGTCCGTACCGCTGTCCATGCGCGAGCAGGAACAGCTCGCCGCCTGGCAGGACCCGCCCGCCTGGAACCGCCGCGGGGACGAGGAAATTCAGTACACCAACGACGACGTATTCGCCCCGACCGACGAACTCACGGTCAACGACGCCGAGCTGCGGGCCTGGCTGGAAGATCCCGAAAACAGGGAGTGGTACTTCGACGATCGCACCACCACCCCGCCGCCGGGACAGGGGAAGTTCTTCATCAAGGTCGGCGCTAGGGCCGGCATCCCGTTCTCGATGGAGTTCACCCCCACCGAGCGCCGATCCCAGGTCCACGACACCGAGAAGAAGTGGCACGAAGCCAAATCCCGCGCCGCCCACGAAAGGGGCGAACGATGAGCTCCCTGGACCGCAAGTACAAGGCCGGCGGTGGCGAGGTCGCCCTGCTGCTGACCCTTCTCTTTGCCCTGGTCGGCATCCCGGCCATCCTCTACGTGGTCGCCAGCCTCGGACACGCCCTCACCCCACGCCCGGACCCCCTGCCCACCGGCTACTGGGAGCGGTCCCTGGGCACCGTCACCGGTGACCTCCCATGGCGCACCACCGAGACCGTCCTGGCCGCCACGGCCGGGCTGCTCCTGGCTGCCCTGCTGGTGCTGTGGGGCTGGAAGCGCCATCAAAAGGCCCAGAAGGTCGTCAAGCACGACCGAGCGGCGGTGCGCATGGCCACCGTCCGCGACGTCGCCCCCTTCACCGAGAAGCAGGCGAAGGCCAAGGCCGCCCGCTTCGGTGTCGAGGCACCCGGGGTGATGATCGGCAAGATGGTCCGCGGCGGCCACACCCTCTACGCCTCCTGGGAAGACACCCTGGTGCACATCTGGGGCACCCGCACCGGCAAGACCACCTCCCAAGCCGCCCCGGCCATCATCGAGGCCCCCGGCCCGGTGATCGCCACCTCCAACAAACGCGACCTCTCCGACCTCACCCGCGACATCCGCGCCGAAGAAGGGGACGTGTGGGTCTTCGACCCCCAAGGTGTGGCCGGGGAGAAACCCACCTGGTGGTGGAACCCGCTGAGCTACGTCACCGACAGTGAACGGGCCGCGGAGATGGCCACGAACTTCTCCATCGGCTCCCGCCCGGCAGGGGCCAAGATGGGCGACGCCCACTTCGACTCCGCCGGCAAAGACCTCCTGGCCGGACTCCTGCTCGCCGCTGCTGTAGGTGGGGAGCCGATCGAGCGCGTCCACTACTGGCTGACCCGCTCCACCGACGACACCCCCGCCAAACTGCTCGACGCCCACGGGTGGACCAAGGAAGCCGACTCGGTGGCCAGCACCATCCGCCAGCCCGAGAAGTACCGGGGCAGCGTCTACTCCACCGCCCTGCAGATGGCCGCGTGCCTGAAGAACGAGAAGATTGCCGCCTGGGTCAACCCCACCGGCCCCAACGACGACCGCCCGCAGTTCGATCCGCAGGCGTTCGTGCGCGGCAAGCACACCCTCTACGCCCTATCCAAGGAAGGGGCCGGCACCGCTGGGCCGCTGGTGACCGCCCTGACCGTGGCCACCGTGACCGCCGCCGAGGAACACGCCGTCACCCAGGCCGGGGGCCGGCTGTCCACCCCGATGGTCTGCGTGCTCGATGAGGCCGCCAACGTCTGCCGGTGGGCGAACCTGCCCGACCTCTACAGCCACTACGGCTCCCGCGGGATCGTGGTCTCCACTTTCCTGCAGTCCTGGTCCCAAGGCGTGGACGTCTGGGGCGAATCCGGGGTGCGCAAGCTCTTCTCCACGGCCAATGTCGTCACCTACGGCGGCAACGTCAAGGAGGAGGGCTTCCTCAAGATGCTCTCGGAGCTGATCGGCAAGTACACCTACACCTCGGTCTCCTCCTCGAGGCAGAAGGATAGCGGGTCCACCTCCCGCCAGGACGCCACCGACGACATCCTCTCCGTCGCAGACCTCGCCGCCCTACCCAAGGGCCGGGCCGTGATGCTCGGCTCCGGCGCCCGGGCCGTGCTGCTGCGCACCATCCCGATTGACCACCGCCCCTACACGGAAGCGTCCATGGCATCCGAGGAAGCCCACAACACCCCGACGGTGGCCACCGGCGGTCACGAGCACAACCCCGGGCTCCCGGCCACTGAGCCGGCGGCCAAGCCTGCCGGAAATCGGTGGGCGGCCCTGGTGAAGGAGTAGTGCATGGACATCGGTGCCCGCCGAGCCAACAGCCAAGAAGACATAGAGGAAGAGACCGCGGAGGAGGCCGGTCAGGAGGAGCGGAAGCTCGTCTACGCGAACGTGGCCGAGTTCGTCACCGAGCACCTGGCCTACCAGTACCGGCGCGACATCGACCTGGCCGGCCGCTCCACCACCTTCACCTGGTGCGCCCAATGGTGGCGACACGAAGAAGCTGTGAGCCGACTGACCGGCCTGTGGCGGGCCTGGGAAAGCCTGCGCACCGACCCCACGACCGGTTTGGCGGTGTGGTGGCGCGACTACGCCGATCCCATCATGCGGGTGCTCTTCGATGAAAAAGGCCCTTTCCACGGGTGCACCCCCAGGAAACACGCGCCGAAGGGGATACCGCTTCCGTTGGATCCGCCACCAGCTGAACTTTTCGAGTGAGCGGCTTGCCACTGCTCCCCGCCACGGTCACAGGCTCCTAAGCCTCGATGTCCCGCAGGGTCATCACGTCATCCGGGGCACTCCCAACATTACGGCCGGTCGTCTGGGACGACCTCCCGGGAAGGGGCACTGACACCAAGCCGCCACCGTGACATCGGCAGGACCGTCAAACCAAACCCAACCTGCCCAGAGCACCAACAAATCAAGGGTTACACATGACAAGCTCAGGGATTCCGGGGGCGCCCGCTGAGCGATATATTTGGGTGTAGGGCGACAAAGATCGGGGGCCTAATGGAGCACTACATGGGGTATATTATCAATAGTATTGAAAGCCCGGTGGGAAATTATCTTGAATTCGAGGCCGCGGAATTTAGCAACGGTAAAGTAGATGGCGAGAAGCTGAAGAAGGCTAGGGACGACCGCGACACGTCCCTGCCCCAGACCCCCTGGCTAACAGGCAGGAGCCTCGCACGCGTCCGCGACATCTTCGTGGCGCACGACAGCAGGATCGACAAAATTTTGGCGGAGGCCAATCCAGCCTCTGGCGATGATAAAGCCCGGTTGCAAAAACTACATCAAGCCCTAGAGTCACGAATATTAGTGTACTTGCATACTCTGAGGGCGTTGTCCGTTGCTCTCAACCTTCCGCTTTCTAAGCGGTCGACGAATTCTAACGTGTCTGCGGAGGATTCACGTCTAGCATACGTCGACGAGGTCGCCGTATATGTCGACGATGTGACGGAATTATTGGAAGGAGGAACGCCCGCTTCATGGAAGCAAGCGGTGTTGGCACTTCGCGTCAAGACAGATTTGGCTTTGAACATCCTTGAGATGCCGAACCCACAAGCCAACCAAAGGCTCATTCGCCGTCACCTCGCAGACTACGACAATACAATCGATGCTTTGATCACGACAACCGCCATAGCTGAAGAGAGTATCGACTCCGGAACTCTTAATCACGTCCGAGGGCTTTTTGCGGACCGGCTGAAGAATGAGGCGAAGTCAAGACAATTGTGGCTGCAAGTGTGGGTCGCTGGCTCCGCATTGGGGCTATTGGCGATCGTCCTGGCGTTTCGGTTCTCCTTGTTTGACGCCCCTGGTTGGTCATGGATCACAGTCTGCTTGGCTGGCCTTGGCGCCCTCGTCGCTGCGCTATATACCTTCAGAGCGACTAGAGGAATGTCCGTACGTGGCAACTGGATCTTAGTTGCACTGCCCGTCCTTGTGCTGGTGATCGCCGTTGTTTTGCCTCGTCAAGACGGACAAACCCTCGTCTCGGCCACAGCTGTTGCAATCCTCACCGTGGCCGTCCTGGGAGGCATGTCACTCTGGGTCGTCCGACATGAGCCGGACGAACCTCCCCTGCGTTCGGGTCTGTCGTCCCGTTCACTGGGGCTGTTACGGGGGAGCGCCTCGTCAGAGAGCGAGACCACCGATTGGGACTGCTACTTGGTCGCTGACGAAATCACGACCCTGCGAGCCCGAATTCTGCAGGAAGCGGGGAAACAGCGGAAGGCGAGCATCGCTTGGGCGACGACCTTCATCCTTGTCGGCGGCGTCGCGGCTCTTCTGTCGGGGGCGGCTGGGGTAACGGCCAATCTGGACCAGGGGAACGCCCTGATAGTTGGATTGGCAATCGGCGGCGCTGGCCTCACAGCCTTGATGACAGCGTTGAACCCGGGGCGCCGCTGGGAGCAGGCACGCGCCCTACACCTGGCCTGTCAAAGCCTAGAGCAGGAGGTCGGCGTTCTCATCAGACTAGACCTGGGTGGGAACGAGCCGAAAGACGACAACGGACGCCAGAAGATCGAAGAGATAGCCAAGATGTACGACGCGCTTCTTGGCGTGCCAGAACGGCCACGGCTCTGGCGTGATATTCCTGCTGCGGAACGCGAGAAATGAGGCTAGGGGAAGATGCCGCTGCAACCGGGGGTGTGGCGAAGGGATCGACACGTCAACGCATTCCTCCTTATGAACGCTCTGACACTGCTACTGATCCTCGGTTTCTTCGCTATATACCGAGCTTCGAGCTCGCCAACGAGTGAGGCCACAACCGTTTCGACCGCTCCACCCAGCACGACCGCTCCACCCAGCACGACCGCTCCACCCAGCACGACCGCTCCACCCAGCACGACCGCTCCACCCAGCACGACCG
>NZ_JBISWL010000070.1:0-16064 GCF_044462265.1 Kocuria rhizosphaerae | reverse complement strand
CCACCCAGCACGACCGACCCACCCAGCACGACCGACCCACCCAGCACGACCGACCCACCCAGCACGACCGACCCACCCAGCACGACCGACCCACCCAGCACGACCGACCCCGGCGGGCCGAGTTCACAGCCCACCGAGGAAGGTGATTACGGCAGATCTACCACTGACGGTTACGAGAAGGTGATGGTGGAACGTGGAGATACCCTCTGGGATTTGGCACGAATGCGCCTGGACAATCCACTCCGTTGGCCTGATATTTTCTACGCTAGCCGTTGCGAACGTCAGCCGTACGGACATCTTTCCGATCCGGATCAGATATTCCCCGGATGGGTGGTGTTGGTTCCTACACCGGATGCGAAAACGCCGATCAGGACGTGCCTTCCATGAGCTAACTTGAGCTGCCAGGTTGGACCGGTGCGTGGACCGGATCGGCCGACACGTCACAGACAGGACAAGCACTTCGCAAGCGACGTCAGAAGAGTCGTGGGTCAGACCCGCCCAGTCAGCACCATCATGGCGATTCACCGACCGGATCCACGACGCCCTGCGCGACGCCGTGCGTGATGCCGCCGGACGGGACCCGATGGCCTCGGCCGGGATCGTGGATTCCCAGTCGGTCAAGGGCGCCGACATCGTCGGGGCTCGCGCAGCTAAGACGCGGGCAAGAAGATCAACGGCCGCAAGCGCCACATCGTCACCGACACCCTCGAGCTGCTGGTCGTCGTCCTCGTCACCGCCGCCATCTTGCAGGACCGTGCTGGCGGGCGGCTGGTGCTCAACCGGGCACGGATGGAGATGCCCTCCATTGTGGTGGTGTGGGCCGACGGCGGCTACGCCGGCAAGCTGCTGGCCTTCGCCCAGTACTACCTGTCCATCACCGTGCGGATCGTCAAGAGGACGGACAAGCGGCCCGTCTTCGAGGTCCTTCCCCGCCGCTGGGTCGTGGAGCGCACCTTGTCCTGGCTGATGCGCACCCGCCGCCTGGCCCGCGACTACGAACGCCTCCCCGCCCACGCCGAAGCCATGGTCAAGTGGTCGATGATCGGGTTGGTGACCCGCCGACTGGACCCAGCACCGATAGCCAGACGCCCCAACCTAGGGCCGCGGGCGCGACGGCTCTATGCAAGATCCAGCAGGTGCTGGCGGACAGCAAGGAGCAGAAGCCCATGGAACCGACCCCGATCACGATGACCGTCGACGGACAGGACTTCCGGGTGACTACCCGCCCGGACGCATCCGGGGTCTACGACTTCGAGTGGCTGAGTCACGCGGCCGGCTACGGCTTCACCTCCGCGGGCGGCTTGATGAGCCGAACCGACATGGAAGACGCCATCCGAGGCTTTCTGGCAGAGATCAACCCCGCCACAGAATTCCTGGACTGAAGGTGCGGCTTCTGATCGGGACTGGCTTCGAGGAAATCGATCCCGTGCTCTTTCGAGCTTGCTCAGTGGAGTAGGGGTTCATCTATCGAGCCATCGGCGTCCCGGATTCCAGGGACACCTGCGTCAACACCGCTGCACATCATGTGAGTGGGAAGGACGCCGCGGTGCCCCGTAGAGACTGCCCACCTTGTGCGGGCCCTGCGTCAGGCGGACTTGCTGTGAACCACTGGACTCAACTCACCCTGACACGCAGGGTCGACGCCAGAGCAGGCCAAGGGCCGTCTGGGGCGGTCGACGCAGAACATACTGGCCTTCGCCAAACAGTTCCAAGGCCGGGAATGCCGAATCACGGCTACTCCAGCGGGGGGCATGGGGGCCTCCTTGGTGGTGGTCTACGGGTGTCCCGGATACCGGGGTGCTCAGACGGTGATGGCGATCTTTCCTCGCACCTCACCCGTCTCGAGATGGCCCATGGCCTCGGCAGCTTGTTCCAGTGGGTAGGTCCGGTCGAGGTGCGGGATGACCTTGCCGGCCTCGATGAGCTCGGTGAGCCGTTGGAGGTCTCCGGTGCGGGTGGTGGAGACGAAGTTGGTGAATCGCTGGCCCACGAACCGTGAGAGGGCCAGGGCGCGCAGGGTCCGGCCCATGCCCCCGGTGAGGCGGTGGCCCTCCTCCCCGCCGACGAGCACGGCTGTCCCGGTGGGGGTGAGTGCCCGGCGCAGCCGGGACAGCGGCGGGTTGCCGGCCAGGTCCAGGATGAGGTCGTAGTGATGGGTGCCGTCGGCGAAGTCTTCCCGGGTGCGGTCGATGACGTGGTCCGCGCCCAGGGAGCGGACGTGGTCGAGGGTGGCGGTGCTGGTCACGGCGGTGACGTCTGCCCCGAAGGCCTTGGCCAGTTGCACGGCGTAGGACCCGACTCCGCCGGAGGCCCCGGTGATCAACACCGTCTGCCCTGCCTGAAGGTGCCCGGCCTGGCACAGGGCGTGCTGGGCGGTGGCTGCTGAGATCGGCACCACTGCGGCCTGTTCGGCGGTCAGGTTCACCGGGGCGGGGGCGAGCTGGTTGGCCCGGGCCACGGCGTACTGGGCGAAGGAGCCGCGGGCGACCCCGTACACCTCCTGCCCGATGGAGATCCCGGTGACGGTGCCGCCGAGGGCCACGACCGTGCCGGCCACTTCCATTCCGGCCACCGGGTTCCTCGGTGCCCGCAGCCCGAAGCCCAGACGCAGCAGGTAGGGGCGGCCTGTCATCAGGTGCCAGGTGCCCCGGTCCAGACCGGCCGCGTGCACCCGTAGCAGCACTTCCTTCTTGCCGGGCTCGGGCACCGGGACCCGTGCCAGGTGCAGGACCTCGGCAGGACCGTAGCTGTCACGCACCACGGCCTGCATGGTGTTCTCCGGGGCGGGACCGGTCGGGTCCTGGCCCTCCAGGGCGTGGGGTTCTTCAGCTGTCATGACGGTGTTCCTTCCCGGACCGTGTCCGGTCGGTGCCCGGGAGGGATTCCCCGGAGCGGATCTGTGGACAGGCGTCCCTGGCGGGGTGCCCCGTGGCCGGGGGAGCGCACCAGCAGGACCACGCCGAGGGCGGCCACCCACAGGCCCCAGCCGGTGCTGCCGAGCAGCCCGGCCGGTTCCCAGACGGGGAAGCCGGGGACGGCGGTGGCCAGGACCTCGCCCTGGTTGAGCAGGTAGATCACGCTGACCACCAGCCCGGCGGCCCCGAGCCGGCGCGGCAGGATGCGGCGGTACAGGATGAGAGCGCTGAGCGTGATCGACCAGCCCAGGGCGAGCACCTGGCCCAGGTGCTCACCCAGCAGGGCCCCGCCGAACTGGTGCTGGGCCGTCCAGGCGACCTCCACCGCGACCCGGGTGGCAGGATCCCCGGTGGCGTAGGTGGCGGCCAGGGGCGGGACCACGAACACCCAGCGCAGGAACCCGATCGCCGACAGCACCACCGAGGCCGCCCCGAGCCAGGTGGCCGCCCGCAACACCGGATCCTGCTGCCGTCCCAGGATGGCTGGCAGCAGCAGGATCGGCACGAACAGGATCCCGTAGGTCCAGGCGGTGGCGAACCAGACCCACACCAGGCCCGGGCGCCCGGCCGTGAAGACCGGCAGGACCACCCCGGGCGGTTCCCGCAGGATGTCGGGCCAGTCGAAGGCGCCCGACAGCACCGTGGCCGCGGTGGCGAAGGCGAGGGCGCCGAGGACGAACAGTCCTCCGGTGACTCGGAAGGCTGGCGGAGGTCCTGGGGTCGGTCATGGCCGGGCCGCTTTCTCGGAGGCTTCAACGTCGTGGTCAGCGGGTACACGTCACAGATCCACACCACGGTGACCCCTCGCTGCGGGAGCCCTCGGTAGAACTCACCGACCATGGCGCTCGGGGCCGTCCGACCGCGGGCGTGCAGGTCAGGATGACCGTGTGCGGCGGGGACGGTTCCGGCTCTGCTGGTGCTTCCTCCACCGCGTCGCCGGGGCAGCCGGCGGATGTCATCTGTCGGAGCGATCGGCTCGCTCTGAATCCCCATGATCCGCCTGATGGCCGGTCCCGCACCGGGAGGGGCTCTTTATTAAGCGTGATAGCCCGATCGATGCGAGTCCTCGAAACACCCGGGGCGCGCCTGGCTGCGGATCGCGTTCTGATCACCGGTGAGGTGATGGCCGCGGTGCTATTCCGCCTCAGAAGGACTGCGGCGGAGGCTGCCTGAGTGCGCCGGCTGACTTGTGCGCGTCACACGTTGCATTCAGGTACCTGTTGTCCCTCCATGGGCATCGGCCGGGGTGTGCTGCGTGGGAGCCTGGGCGGATGGAGCGCTGTCCGTTCCACCCCTGCCGCCGACCGCCGTGCCGGGCCGACCGGGCGGGCGTGGCGCCAGGGGAGGCGCACCCAGGCAGGCTCCGCTCGACCTTCCTGCTTTCCGCACTCCGATGAAGGAAAGACCATGGATTCACCCCAGCGCCTGGCCCGAATCACCGGCGCCTGCTACCTCGCCGTCGCTCTGCTGGCCGTCTTCGCCATCATCTACGTCCAGTCCGTCGTCCTGGTGCCCGGGGACGGCCAGGCCACGGCCGGGCGGATCGCCCAGCACCCCGTGCTGTTCCGGTTGGGTTTCCTGGCCGACCTGGGACAGGCCACGTTCCTCGTGTTCGTGGCGATGGGCTTCTACAAGCTGTTCGAGCACGTGAACAAGACCGTGGCCCGGGCGCTGCTGGTCTTCGCCGCCATCGGTGTGGCCCTCCAGTGCCTGAACCTGGTGTTCTACTTCGCCGCCTACCTGGTCGCCACCGATGCTTCCTACGCCTCGGCCCTGGGAGCCGAGGGGGCCGGTGCGCTGGTGGGGCTGCTCGTGGACACCTACGCCCACGGGTTCCTCATCGCCCAGGTCTTCTTCGGTCTGTGGCTGCTGCCCATGGGCTACCTCGCCTACACCTCGGGCATGTTCCCCCGGGCGCTGGGGGTCGTGTTGATGATCGCCTGCGCCGGCTACCTCATCGACCTCCTGGCTCTGTTCCTCGCGCCCACGATCGGAGAAGTCATCTCCGGGATCATCGTGCTGCCGGCGGTCGTCGGGGAGGTCTGGATGGTCTTCTACCTGCTGATCCGGGGCGTGAGGACTCCCAAACCGGCCGGCCCGCTTCCTGCCGCGGTCTGATCACCCACTGCAGAAGCGACGCTTCGTCCGTGAAGGAGCCGCCATGATTTCCGCCCGAAGGACGGCCGTGGCCACCGGCGTCCTGTTCCTCATCTCCCACATCACCTCGGTCCCGGCGCTGCTGCTGCGTGACCCGGTGCTCAACGACCCGAATTTCCTCCTCGGCACGGGCCCGGTCACCCCGATCCTGCTGGCCGCCCTCCTCGATGTGCTCCTGGCGCTGTCCGTCGTGGGGACCGCCGTGGCGATCTACCCGGTCGTGCGACGTCAGAACGAAGGAGTGGCCCTGGGCTATGTGGGCCTGCGCACCCTGGAAGCCGCCGTCATCGCAGCCGGGGTCGTCGCCCTCCTGGCCGTGGTGACGCTACGGACTGGCCTAACAGGAATATCCGGTGCCGAGGCGACCAAGCTCGGCAGCGCCCTGGTGGCCCTGCACAACGCAACGTTCCTGCTCGGCCCCGGCCTGGTCCTGGGCACGAACACGGTGCTGCTGGCCTGGCTGCTGTACCGCTCCGGACTCGTGCCCCGGTTCATCCCCGTGCTGGGACTGATCGGGAGACCCATGGTCTTCGTGGTGGCCGCTACCCAGCTGTTCGGAGCCATCGAACAGTACTCCTCCTGGGCCACCATGACCGCCATGCCCGCGTTCGCCTTCGAGCTCGCCCTGGCCTTCTACCTGATCATCAAGGGCTTCCGGCCCTCGGCCCTGGCCCGGCTCGACACGGCACCGGCCGGCCCTCAGCCCGCGACCGCGCAACCGTAGCCGGGGCTGCCGGCCCGAGTGCGGGGCGACCACCCGTGAGCAATCCCGGATCTCGCGAGGCGGTGACCGCACCCACCCGTTCACTCGTCCGTCTGGATGGTCCAGAGCCATCACGACCAGCACCGCGGCCCCACCATCGCACCTGCAGACGTGCCCACCGGTCCCAGGTACTTGACCTCCACACTAGGAGAACGACATGGCCGTCACCGACCGCACCACCACACGGGCCCCGATGGACCCTGCGCGCAAGACCGCGCTGATCGCCGGGGCGCTCTACCTGCTGACCTTCGTCTCGATCCCCACCCTGGCCCTTTACGGGCCGGTCCACGACCCGGGCTACGTGCTGGGCCCCGGACCGGACACCCCCGTCCTGCTCGGGGCGGGCCTGGAGATCATCGTGGCCCTGGCCTGCATCGGCACCGCCATCGTGCTGCACCCGGTGCTCAAACGGGTCAACGAGACCCTCTCCCTGGGCTTCATCGCCGCACGGACCCTGGAAGCGGCCACCATCTTCGCCAGCGTCGCCTGCCTGCTGACGGTCGTGAGCCTGCGGCAGGCCGGCACCGGGGTCGACGCTGTGGTGAGCGCCCAGACGCTAGTCATCCTGCGCGACTGGATGTTCCTCACCGGCCAGGGCTTCCTCCCGGCCGTCAACGCCCTGCTGCTGGGGCCCCTGCTCTACCGGGCGCGGCTGGTGCCGCGGATCCTGCCGGTGATCGGCTTCATCGGCGCTCCGCTGCTGATCGCCTCGGCCGTGGCCACCACCTTCGACCTGTGGGGCCAGGTGTCCGCCCTGGCGGCACTGGCGGCGCTGCCAATCGCACTGTGGGAGTTCTCCCTGGGCGTGTGGCTGGTCGTCAAAGGTTTCAAGCCCTCCCCCTTCACCGCCGAACCGGCCACCACCATCACCCCGGCCCCTGACCGCGACGACCGGTCTTGACCACTCCCGGGCCTGCGCCAAGGACGGGACCGGCCACCGGCACGATCTCGACCACATCCATCCCGCGGCATCCGCCACGGCCACCCCGAACGAAGGACACGGTTATGGCCACCACCACCCCTCAGCGCGCCCGCCCCGAGGGCCCCGGCCCCGAGACGGAGCTGCCGCTCTACCGCCTGCACCTGATGCGGGCCGGATACGCCCTGATGGGCATCGGCCTGGCCATCGTCAGGTGGCCCGACCTCATCACCCACCCTGATCCCTGGCCGCTGATGGACAGCGTGGTCGTGTGCATGCTCACCGCGATGTCGCTGCTGGCATTGTTGGGGTTGCGGTATCCGGTCAAGCTGCTGCCGATCCTGCTGTTCGAGGTGGCCTGGAAGCTGCTCTGGCTCGGTGTCGTCGCCCTGCCGAGGATGCTGGCCGGGGACATGGACGCCGCCACAGTCGAGCTCGTGTTCAGTTGTTCGTTCGTCGTCCTCATCCTGGTTGTGATCCCCTGGCGCTACGTCTGGGACCACTACGCCACCGCACCGGGGGACAGATGGCGATGACCGGCCTTCGGGACCACTGAAGAAATCCGATCAACACGGTCACCGAAGACATGTCAGGGCCACCTTCCACCCCCACCTGGATCCAGGCGGGTGGCGCCTTACCGTCACCGACACCCAGATCCGCAGCGGCCTCGAACTCATCGAGGCGGGGACTGTCGCTCTAACGGTGACAGCGGTGTTCTCATTCTCAGTGGTCTTCCGCCGCGGGCATGAGATCGGCGGCGGTGAGGGCGTCCAGTGCGGGCTTCCACCGTGTGACCCACCGTCCCTACTTGATCGGCAACCCCGGCCCCACCCGTCCTGGCCCGTGCCAGTGACGTCATGACCTCTGACGTCCAGTCATAAATCCAGTGTTCCTTGGTGGGGGAGCCCCGGGCCGAGATCCTGGGACCAGAGTGGAAGGAGGGCCACGATGACCGTGGTGGTGGTCTATGAATCCATGTACGGCAACACCCACCGGATCGCCGAAGCCATCGGCCGAGGCCTCACGGAAGCGGGAGCCCCGGTAGAGGTCATCTCCGTCGACGCGGTACGAGAGCGCGGTCTCAGCCCGGAGGACGTGCTCGTGGTAGGCGCCCCCACCCATGTGCATGGGCTCAGCCGGACCTCCACCCGGGAAGCAGCCGTCCACGACGCTCCAGCCCACGGACTCGAGGTCGACCCCTCAGCCCAGGGTGAGAGCGTGCGGGAATGGCTGGGAACACTGGACACCCACGGCGGTCGAGCAGCCGCCTTCGACACCCGCGCCAAAGGCCCGGCCGTGCTCACCGGCCGGGCGAGTCAGGCGATCGCCAAAACCCTGCGCCGCCACGGCTTCGAGTTGGTGACCGAGCCCGAGAGCTTCCTCGTCACCTCCACCAACCAGTTGCTGCCCGAGGAAGAAGCCCGCGCCCACCAGTGGGGGGCCGGGCTGGCCACCACGATCTGACCCGGCACGCCGACATCGATCACGGCCGGTACGGCACCGACCCGCACACCGAAGGGATCACCATGACCGCCGCCGCGCCTGCCCCGAGGAACGCCCCGCCCTCCCATTCCGGCCCTCCCCCTCACATGAGAGCTGGGCACTGGGTCCTGCTGGTCCTGGGCGCCCTGCTGACCGTGCTGGGGCTGGGCGCGACCATCGGCGGGGCGGTGCTGGTCGGTGCCGATGCGGCTCAGCGTGAGGGCCGCTACCTCACTGGCGAAATGCAGCGGCACCAGAGCACTGGCTACGCCCTGACCACCCCCTCGGTGGTCATCGATCCGGGCGAGGCCGGGATGCCCAGGGTCCCTGTGGTCGGGGACCTGGCCAGTGTGCAGGTGCGTGCCACCCCGGTGGTCCCGGATCAGGAGATCTTCATCGGTATCGCCGAGGCCGCCGACGTCTCGGCCTATCTGCAGGACGTGCCCCAGACCTCTCTCGGGGACGTCTCCTGGGGCGCGGCCGGTGATCGATCCGGTTCCCAGCCCTGGTCCGACGACGACGACGACGATGATCAGCGCACCACCTCGGGCACCCGGGTCCTGCCGGAGCCGACCGCTCAGGACTTCTGGGCCGCGTCGGCCTCCGGTACCGGCACCCAGGAGATCACCTTCGACCTGCAGCCGGGCCAGTGGTCACTGGTGGTGATGAACGCCGACGCCTCCCGCCCCGTGTGGGTGGACCTGCAGCCCGGAGCCCGCAGCGAGCTGCTCGGCCCGATCGGCTCCGGGCTGTTGATCGGCGGGCTGATCGGGCTGGTGCTGGGGATCCCGCTGCTGCTGCTCGGGACCAGGGGACTGGGCCGCGACATCGACCCGGATCGCACCCACAAGAGCCACGGACCCGGGGCGGCCCTGGCCCACAACCCCGGGCAAAACGGCGCAGCACCGTCCGGCTATCCGGTGCAGGTGAGCGGGTTCCTGGACCAACGGCTGTCGCGGGGGCTGTGGCTGGTCAAATGGCTGCTGGCCATCCCGCACTACATCGTCCTGGCCCTGTTGTGGGTCGCCCTGGTGGTGACCACGATCGCCGCCGGGCTCGCCATCCTCTTCACCGGCCGCTACCCCCGGTCCTGGTTCGTCTTCAACGTCGGGGTGCTGCGCTGGTCCTGGCGGGTGGGTTTCTACGCCTACTCCGCCCTGGGCACCGACCGCTACCCACCCTTCACCCTGGCCACCGCCGAGTACCCGGCCGACGTCGACGTGGCTTACCCGGCACGGCTGTCCCGCGGGCTGGTGCTGGTCAAATGGTGGCTCCTGGCGATCCCGCACCTGCTCATCGTCGGGGTCCTCACCGGCGGTACCGGCACCTGGGGCAGCGAGTGGGACGACAGCGGCCGGGCGACCACCACCAGTTGGGGCCCCTCGCTGCTGGGGCTGCTGGTGCTCATCGCCGCGGTGATCCTGCTGTTCACCGGCCGCTACCGCCACGAGCTGTTCGCCCTGATCGTGGGACTGAACCGGTGGATCTACCGGGTGAGCGCCTACGTGCTGCTGCTGCGCGATGAGTACCCGCCCTTCCGGCTCGACCAAGGACCGGTCGATCCGCCGGAACGGGCCACTGCTCGGTCGGGGCCGTGGGAGCAGGGCGGGATGACACCCAGCGAGGCGCCGCGGGAATGATCTGTCCCGGTGCCGTGTCCACAGGACGTGGTTGCTGGCACAGCACACCCTGTCCACGGTGGTGGGCTCCGAGTTCACCCGCACCCTGTGCAGACGAGGGTTCCGGACCGCGCGACGCCTGAGACCAGATGAAGGGATGACATCAGCAAAACCCTGAGACTTTACATATGGCCCGATTAGCGGCCGGCACTTCAGGCGAAGCCGTCGAGATGGTTCCCGCCGTGGGGACGGCATCGGCCGTGTTTGGTGTGGACCGCATTGCAGCCAGGACGCTCGGTGGGTGCCAGGACAGGCCCGTGGTGCTCCGGGCGCCGTCGTCGGCTCTTGTTCACCGCCGTGACTGCAGGTGTCGCCCGTCACTGCGCATTCGGACCGGCCCGCGTACAGTAGAACTCAGTTGTTGAAGTTTCGTTCTTGCAGTTCAAGCAGTTCGCCCGGAACCGGGCGCAGCAGTTTTTCTGAGAAGACGTTTTGGCAGGCATCGCAACGCCCGAGCACCCCGATCGCCGGGGACGCTCCGTTTCCCAGAAAGACAGGTTCCCCATGACTACTGGCACCGTGAAGTGGTTCAACGCCGACAAGGGCTTCGGCTTCATCACCCCCGAGGACGGCTCCAAGGACGTGTTCGCGCACTTCTCCGCGATCAACTCCGGCGGCTTCCGCTCCCTCGAGGAGGACCAGCGCGTCGAGTTCGAGACCCAGGACGGCCCCAAGGGCCCCCAGGCCACGAACATCACCGTGCTTGCGTGAGAACGCCTTGATCTCCTCGTGAGATCCCCGGCGCCGGGCCCTGCGGCCTGACGTCGACCTGAGATCGCCACCCGGCTCCGGCCGGGTGGCGATCTCTCGTTCCGGGCCCGGATCTCGGGTTGCAGCACCCATCCTTCTGCGCCGCCGCAGCACCGGCTGCGGAGTCTCGCCTCGAGGCCTGGTGTCGGGGCCACTGCCGAGTAGTGCTCACCGGCGTGCGGAAGGCGTGGGATCCTGCGGTCAGCAGTGTCAGTAGTGTCAGGAGCAGTCGAGGAAGTGGGCCGGGTGCGTCGTTCGCAGGCAGACAGACGGGGACCGCGACCCGACGGGTTCCGCTCTCGAGATACCCGGAGAAGCCTGGTGCTGCTGGGCATCGACGGGGCCGGCAAGACGACCACGGCGGAAGCGCTGGCGGCGGCGGGTCGGAAGGCGGGGCGGCCGGCAATCGTGCTGCGCAACCGGTCCGGTCGCCGCTGGTTGGCACGCGTCTCGACACGCTGCGGGCTGGAGCTACCCGTGCGGTGGGCGGACCGGTTCGAGACTGTGGTGCGTACCGCCAACGTCGTGGTGTCCCAGGCGCGGGCCGGCCACCGGACGGGCCTGGTGGTCATCGACCGTCACCTGGTGTGCCAACTGGTGCTGCGCCAGGGCCGCGGCCTGCCGCCGGGCCGCGTGCTGCCGTGGCTGGCGGCCCGGTCGATCCGCCCGTACGCGGTGGTCGTTCTCGACGTCCCGGCCCAAATCGCGCAACAACGGATCCTGCGCCGCGGAGAGGACCACGAGCCACTGGACTACCTGCAGACCGCCCGCACCGCCTACCTGGAGCTCGCCCGGACCGGGGGCTGGAGTGTGGTGGACGCGACCGCAACGACCGACGTGCTGGTCGCCCGGATCGCCGAGGTCGTCGACCTCTGACCGATCGGCCGAACCACGGTCGCCCCGGGAGCATGGGACGACCCGTGCTCGGCCGGCGGTGAGGACCGCAGACAATGCCTGTCCTCATCACCCCGATGGTCGTGCGCTGCGCTCCCTTGCTCAGGGTGACGGGGAGTCGTCCAAGCTGGCGTATTCGCGCGTTCCGCCAACATGACGGCTTTGATGGGGAAATGCGTTATCCGGTTCTTCAGTGATCGCAGGTCACGGCAGCCACAGACTGGCTGGGCGCCACGCACCTCTGCCGGGCGGTCGAGCTGACCGGCGCAACCGCCTCCGGTCCGACGACGCGTAAGCCTTATAACGATGCCACTTCAATTGGGGAACGGTTCGACTTCACTTGGGGTATGCACGTTGCACTCCGGGACCGGCCGCACCCAGCCTGGTTGTGTATGCAAATCCGAAGGTTACTGGGCGTTTCACGGCGAGTTGCCCGGTGCCCGATTGATGGGGGTAGACATGCGCGAACGTACTAAAGGACTGATGGGCGCGGCTTTGGGTGTCGGCGCTCTGACACTGGCCGGCTCCGTGCCGGCGCATGCCGCAGGCGCCGTCACCGAAGGGTCCCAGGCGTACCAGACTGACATTTGCTACGACGACTTCCTAGGCAATGAGATCTGCACCACGATGGAGGGCCGACAGTTGCAGGTGGTACTGCCCAACGGGCGGCAGCTGAACCGGGACAAGGGCACTGTTGTCTCCGAGGGGTACACCTGGGAGGGGACCCATTACACGGTAGAGAGTTCCTACAACTCCTTCACCGTTTACGAGGAGTACACCAGTCCGTGGGATTTCGACGATCAGGTGACCCGTGTCGACACCGCCAGGACGACCAGCGACGCCACCGGGGAGACCTGCGAGTCGACGCAGACATTCGTCGTGGTGGACGGCCAGGAGCGCAACTTCCGTACCGACGTCGTCTGCTACTGAGGCAGCCGTATTCAGCCGGTCGTCGCCACAGTGTGCTGTTGATTTGAGCGTAGCTGTTCTTCGAAGACCTCGGCCGGGGTGTGCCAATCGAGAATGCCTCGGGGCCGGCTGAGGGGAGCAGGGCCCGGGGACCAGGCGCACCGAGGGCGGGTTGAAGGTGTAGCGGTACAGTCGTGGCCGGTATGTCACCTGGACGGGGCGTGTGCCGTCATGGCGGCGCGGTGGTGCCCACATTTTGCCCACACTCCCTGGATCTTTCCCCGTGCCCATGTGGGCACGGGGCCAGTGCCTCAACCACGGTCATGGGATGTCAGGAGTTCGTGTCACCGGGGCCGTTGGCGCTTCATGTCGATGTAGTCGGACATGGGCGTGGCGGATAGGGCGGCGTGGCGGGCGATGATGCCGGGGCTGTAGCCGAGGGTGTCGATGAGGGTGCGTGCGTCGACTTCATGGGTGAGGTCGCGGAGTGTGGCGTTGCGGGCCCGTTGGGCGTCGATGCCGAGGACTTTGAGCCTGCGCGAAAGTGTGGCCGGGTGCAGGTGCTGGCCGGCCCGGGTGCCGGGGAACAGCCACGGGGTGCCGGTGTTGGCGGTGTTCTGGTTCCCGGGGTTCTGCAGGTGCTGCCAGAGCATGGCGGTCAGTGCCTCGGGGATGGCGGTCGGGGTGGCGCCGAGGGTGAGGAGCATGCCTTGCGGGGTCACCGTGAGGTGTTCCCGGCGGAGCATGACGATCTTGTTCAGCGGGTGGGCCCACAGCAGAAGGATCAGCCCGGCCAGGCGGGTCGAGCCGGTGACGTGGCGGTGTTCAAGGCAGTTCCGGACGAGCTCGAGACGCTCGGTGTGGGTGATCATGGGCGTGCTCTGGGCATTGCGGAAGGCCACGTCGATTACCCCGGTGCGGCGGCCCTGCTGGTGGTTGAGCCAGCGGACGAAGGTGCGGATCTGCTTGCGGGTGCTGGGGTCGTGACTGAGGTAGTCGTCGATGTGGAGCTGCTGGAGTTCCTCCGCGAGGGTGTGGTGGTGTTCTTGGAGCCAGATGAGGAACTTCCCGGCTTCGGTGATCTCCTGCTTGGCCGCGTGGGTGCTGGTCTCGAGGTCGGCGTCCGGATTGGTTGCCTGGGCGCGGATGCGCTCGAGGTGGTGCCAGGTGGCGAAGCGTTCGATGAGGTCGGCCGTGCCGTCCTCGGGGAGCTCTGTGATCCTGGTCGCGAGCCAGTGTTCGAAGCGTGCGAGGGTCTCGTTGCCGCGGGCGGGCATCATGCGGTGGTGGACGACCAGCGCGCGCAGGTGTTCGACCGCGGTCGAGCGGGGTAGACGGTCGAAAGCTTCGTGGGTGAGCGCCAGTTTGCGGGCGCCGATGGCTTCCAGCAGTGCCCTGGCCCGGGTGCCCGGGCGCATGTAGGTGTAGACGCTCTCGGGGCGCTGGGTTCCGGCGAACACTTTGATGAGCCGGTGCAGGCGGAGGTCGTCGCCGGGGTTGAGCACGGCGGTGAGGTCGTCGGTGAGGGCGCAACGGATGCAGAGGCCGGCGCGGAATCTCTCGGCTTCGCGGTGGCAGCCGGTGCAGGTCAGGGCGGTGGTGATGCCGGCGCAGTCACGGCAGAGGGGCTCTCGGCCGGGGGAGCGGCCGGGGAGCATGCGGTGTTCCCGGCAGTGCGGGCAGGTGCCGTAGGTGTGGGTGGCCTCGGTGAAGCAGGCCCCGCAGACGGCTCCGTCGGGCCAGTGGACGCGGATCTTGGCGACCTGCTGGTGGCAACGGTCGCAGGCATGCTGACCGGCCGAGCGGGGTCGGCCGCGCTTCTTCCGGGGGGCGAGGTCGGTGAGTGTGGGTGGGCGGACGGATCCGTTCCCGCCGGTGGCCGGGCGCCCAGGGTCAGTCATCGTCGTCGATGATCCGGGCGCGCACGGGGCGGTAGTCGCGCAGGTCGGGGAGGTTCTCGCCGGTGGCCGTGCGGCGTTGCCGGACGGTTTTGGCGTCGGTGGCCGTGTAGGTGATCAGGTCGTTGGGCGTGACCTCGAGGGCGTCGCAGAGGGCGACCAGGACCTTGAAGGAGATCCGCTCGGGCTGCTGGGTCACGATGCGCCAGACGGCGTTGGCGGTGAGGGTGATGCCGCGCTCGTGCAGCAGCTCGGCGAGGTCCTTGGCGGTGTGCACGCCCCGGCGTGCCATGACCTCGCGGACCCGCCAGGTGTAGGTGATCTCGCGTCGGCTCATGGGTCTCTCCTGGGTGCGGGCAGCCCGAGGGCCGCCTGGATGGTGCGGTCGTGGGCCCGTTCCAAGGCCAGGCGCTGGTAGTCGGGGGAGGGCAGGGAGTAGATCGAGGTCGTCGCGGCGTGCTCGTGGCCCAGCTGGAGTTGGACGAAGGTGACGTCGAAGCCCGCCCCGGTGATCAGCTGCGTCGCGTAGGAGCGGCGGAAGGAGTGCAGGTCGAGCCCGGGCGGGAAGCCCAGCTCGTCGACGAAGCCGCGCAGCCGCCCGAGCAGGTGGGACTCGCCGACGATGGCCCCGCTGCTGGTGGGGAAGAGATCGCTCACTGGGCGCCCGTAGCGGGGCAGCCCGTTGCGGATCCAGTCCTGGATCATCTGCGCCGACCACGGCCAGACGGTCAGCACGGAACGGACCTTCTTCGCCGAGCCGCGGTGGGGCTTGCCCCAGCGCACGCGCAGCACCCCGTGCTCACCCAGATAGGGCGCCCGGCTGTTGGACGAGAAGTCCACCACCTGCAGGTGCCGCAGCTCGTTGGCGCGCAAGCCCCAGCTGTAGGCCGTCTTGAACGCGATCGCGTCCCGCCAGGCGGCCACCGCGCCCTTGCGGCCGGAGTCCAGGATCCGTTCGACCTCCAGATCGGCCAGGTCGAATAACGCCTGCAGCTCGGCCTGGGTGAAAGGCCGTTTGGCCGGGCGCGCCTCGGTGGGCTGGGCGTGGGTGAGGCGATTGAGCTCGGTCACGACCTGGCCGAAGACCTGCCCGAACGACCTCGCGCTCTGCTCGCACCAGTCGTAGTGCGGATCGCAGGCGTAGTCGCAGAACAGCTTGATCGCCCCCTGGTAGGAGCGCACCGTCCCGTGGGAGAGGTTGCGCACCGCACGGGCGTGGGAGAAGAAGTCGTCCGCGTCCGCCAGCGTCCATTCCCACGGGTAGCGCCCCGAGAAGTCGATCAGGCTCATCACGACAGCACGCCGGGTCCGGATCGTGGCCGGCGAGAAGTCCTTCGCCCGCTGCTGAGCACCCCATCCGTCCAGGACGCTGGCCAGGAAGACCTCCGGATCGGGGGCCTGCCCACCGAAGGGAGCGAAGAGCACGTTCTCGCCGTCGTGGCCCATGGAGCGTCCTCAGAGTTCGAATCGTGATTGCGATAATCGCACACAAATTGCGTGCAACGCAATAACCGCCCGAGGACGTGCAGGTCAGAAGCCGGATCGACCTGGTCTGCGGAGCTCCTGTCCGCGCCAGGTGCCACACCCGTGCTGACGGTGCGCCAGGGGAATCGGTCCAGGTCAGAAGCCAGTCGGGGGAGCACCAGCACCGTTACCCAAAACTTCACGATGTGCAGAGCGCGCAGATGGAGTCGGTTC